>CAUSAW010000042.1:0-15993 GCA_963529725.1 uncultured Kingella sp.
AGATAGGTGTGGTTATGATAGGTTGTACGGGTGGTTTCTATTTTATTTTACTATAGATGTCTAGGGTAATCATGTTTCAGGCTGCCTTTGGCAGTGTGCGTTACTTGCGGGAATGCAAGCCGATACGGTTGCCTTCGGTATCTTCAATAAAGGCGGTGAAGCCTTGCGACATGGGGAACTTGGCTTGCAGCAGCTTGCCGCCTGCGGACACGGCAGCTTGGGCGGTGGCTTCGCAATCGGCACATTCAAAGAATACGGTGGTACCGCCGTGCCCTGTGTCGGTGGTTTGGGTGTCAAGCCAAAGCATGCCGCCAGTGCCGTGGTTTTGCCAATCGGTGGGGAATAGGCAGAAGCGGCTGCTGCCGTCGGGCGCGCCTGCTTCATGCAGAACGTAGCCGAATACCGTTTCATAGAAGTGTTTGGCACGAGTGAGGTCGGTGGCACGGATGCCGAACCAAGTAACGGGGTTGTGCGGAGTAGTCATGGTGCGTCCTTTCGGCGGGTTGGAAAAATATGGGGTGAGCTGATGCTTTGGCTTTGTTGAGATTGAGATTTTCAGGCAGCCTGAAAACGCAAAAATCAAATCTTGCCGATTTTGTGCTGGTTCTCGGCAATCCACGCTTGCAATGCCTCTTGCGACATCCATTCGTTGTTGCTGTCGCTGGCGTACACAAAGCCCTCGGGCACGGGCTTGCCGTCTTTGATGCGCTCGGGCGTTTTGTCCCAGCCGTTGATGGCGGGCAGGATTTTGAAGTGCTCGGGGTATTCGTAGGTGTGCCATGAGTCTTCCGCGCCTATCATTTGCTCGTGCAGTTTTTCGCCAGGGCGAATGCCGATGGTGGTTTGGCGGCATTCGGGAGCGACCGCCGCCGCCAAATCGCAAATGTTCATCGACGGGATTTTTTTCACATAAATTTCGCCGCCCACCATGTCGTCAAACGCGTGCCAAACCAGCTCTACGCCTTGTTCCAGCGAAATCATAAAGCGCGTCATGCGCGGGTCGGTAATCGGCAGCTCGCCCGTGTGGCGCACGGATAGGAAAAACGGGATAACCGAGCCGCGCGAGCCCATCACGTTGCCGTAGCGCACCACGGCAAAGCGCGTGCCGTGTTCGCCAGAATAGGCGTTGCCCGCCACGAAGAGCTTGTCGCTGGCGAGCTTGGTCGCGCCGTAGAGGTTGATGGGGCTGCTGGCTTTGTCGGTGGAGAGGGCGACGACTTTTTTCACGCCTTTGTCGATGCAGGCGTCGATCAGGTTCATCGCGCCGTTGATATTGGTTTTCACGCATTCAAACGGGTTGTATTCGGCGGTGGGGACGATTTTGGTGGCGGCGGCGTGGACAACGTAATCCACGCCGTCCAGCGCGCGGTACAGGCGGTCTTTGTCGCGCACGTCGCCGATAAAAAAGCGCACGCGCTTGTCGCCTTGGTATTTTTTTGCCATGTCCCACTGCTTCATTTCGTCGCGGGATAGGATGATGATTTTTTTGGGGTTGTAGCGGGCAAGCGTCATGGGGACGAAGGTGTTGCCGAATGAGCCTGTGCCGCCTGTAATCAGAATGGTGGAGTTGCTTAACATGGTTTTTTTAATGGAAATTGGAAAAGGGGAGATTATACGGAATTATTGCGCCAGCGCGGCATTCACTGCTGCTTGGGCGTGGATGGCGGTGCTGTCAAACACGGGCAAGGGGCTGTTTTGCGCGTTTACAATCAGGCAAATTTCGGTGCAGCCGAGAATGATGCCTTGCGCGCCTTGCGTTTTCAGGCTGCCAATCACGTTTTGGAAATAGTGCGCGGAGGCAGTCTGAATTTTATTGACGCACAATTCTTCAAAAATAATGCGGTGGAGTTCGTTTTGTTCGGCTTCGTTGGGGACGATGGTGTTTACGCCTTGCGCTGCCATGCGCTCGGTGTAAAAGCCGTCGCTCATGGTGAAGCGTGTGCCAAGCAGTCCTACGGTGTGCAAGCCTTGCTGTTTGATGGCTTCGGCGGTGGCATCTACGATGTGCAGCAGCGGAATGCGGGCGGCGCGTTCTATGGCGGGGGCGACTTTGTGCATGGTGTTGGTGGCGAGCAGCAGCAAATCTGCGCCTGCGGTTTCTAGTTTGGCGGCGCTGTTTGCCAGCAAATGCCCTGCGGCTGCCCAGTCGTTGGCTTTTTGCAGTTGCACGATGGTTTCAAAATTGACGCTGTGCATGATGATTTCTGCGCTGGCGTTGCCGCCTAGGCGGTGGTTGGTTTCGCGGTTGATGGTTTGGTAATACAGGGCGGTGCTTTCGGGGCTCATGCCGCCGATGATGCCGATGGTTTTCATGGTAGGGGCTCCTGATGATGGTGGGGCGCGGGAGGAATATTGGGCAGCCTGAAAACTGTCCGCGCGATTTTGACGGCTTGCTGGCAAGCCGTGCGCTGGCGAAATAGGGTTTCAGCTACGCATACCCCTGAGCTTTGCATAAGTTCGCATGGCTAAATCAAAGATTTGGACAAAGGGGCAAGGCTGCCTTTGGGGGAAACAATGGCGCTGAGCCGTCCGCTCTATGTGGTGCGTTAGGCAAACAATTCTTGCATGATGGTTTGATAGATGGCGGTGAGCTTGGGGATGTCGTCTAACGCAATGTGTTCGTCGATTTGGTGGATGGTGGCGTTGACGAAACCGAGTTCAATCAGCTCGCGGCTGATGGCTTTGATAAAGCGCCCGTCTGATGTGCCACCGCTGGTGGATAGCTCGGGGGTGATGCCGCAAACGTTTTGGCAGGCGCGTTGGGCGATTTGGGTGAGCGTGCCCGCTTCGGTTAGGAATGGGTTGCCTGATAGTTGCCAGTCTAGGTCGTAGCGCAGCTGGTGCGCGTCTAGGATTTGGTGGACTTGGCTTTTCAGGCTGCCTTCGGTTTGCTCGGTGGAGAAGCGGAAGTTGAATTGGATGTTTATATCGGCAGGGATGACGTTGGTTGCGCCTGTGCCGCTGTGGATGTTGGAGATTTGGAAGCTGGTGGCGGGGAAGTAGGCGTTGCCGTTGTCCCATTGGGTGTTGATGAGTTCGGCGAGGACGGGGGCGGCGCGGTGGATGGGGTTTTCGGCGAGATGGGGATAGGCGATGTGTCCTTGCTTGCCGTGTATTTTCAGGCTGCCTGATAGGCTGCCGCGCCGTCCGTTTTTGAGCATATCGCCCAGTTGGTGTTGCGCGGTGGGTTCGCCCACGATGCAGTAGTCAAAGGTTTCGCCGCGTGCGTGTAGGGTTTCTACCACGCGCGTGGTGCCGTCTTTGCCGTCGCCTTCTTCGTCGGAGGTAATCAGCAGGGCGAGGCTGCCTGAAAACTGGGGATGGGCGGTGAGGTAGCGTTCGGCGGCTACGACAAAGCAGGCG
This sequence comes from uncultured Kingella sp., assembly GCA_963529725.1. GTDB lineage: Bacteria > Pseudomonadota > Gammaproteobacteria > Burkholderiales > Neisseriaceae > Kingella_B. The sequence goes on from CAUSAW010000042.1 coordinate 3,364, forward strand.
ATGGCGGTTTTCATGTCGGCTGCGCCGCGGGCGTAGAGTTTGCCGTTGTGTTCGGCGGGGGAAAACGGGGGGAATGTCCATTTAGCTTCGTCGCCCGTGGGCACAACATCGGTGTGCCCCGCAAAACACAGCACGGGGGATTGGCTGCCGAGGCGGGCGTAGAGATTTTTGGTGTTGCCGTGGTTGTGGTGTTCTAGGGTGAAGCCCAGCGGGGCGAGACGGGCGGCGATGATGTCTTGGCAGCCGTGGTCGTTTGGCGTGATGCTGGGTTGGGAGAGCAGTTGTTTGGCAAGGGCGATGGGCATGGTGGGCTTTCGGGTGGGATGGTGTAAAGGTTTTCAGGCTGCCTTTGTGTGATGAGGCAGCCTGAAAATGGGTTTATGTGTTGTGGAACAGCCAAGGTTGGCTGGCTTGGCGTTGTTGTTCAAAGTGTTTGATTTCATCGGCGTGTTGCAGGGTTAAGCCGATTTCGTCTAAACCGTTGAGCAGGCAGTGTTTGCGGTGCTCGGTGATGTCAAACGGGAAAACTGCGCCGCTGGGGGTGGTTACGGTTTGCTGGGCGAGGTCTATGGTGAGTTGATAGCCTTCGTTGGCGTAGGTTTCTTGGAACAGTTGTTCCACTTGCTCTTCGCTCAGCACGATGGGCAGCAAGCCGTTTTTGTAGCAATTGTTGAAAAAGATGTCGGCAAAGCTGGGGGCGATGACGGCGCGAAAGCCGTAATCATCCAATGCCCAAGGGGCGTGTTCGCGGCTAGAACCGCAGCCGAAGTTTTTGCGCGTGAGCAGAATTTGCGCGCCTTGATAGCGCGGTTGGTTAAGCGAGAATTCGGGGTTGAGCGGGCGGCGGCTGTTGTCCATGCCAGGTTCGCCGTGGTCTAGGTAGCGCCATTCGTCAAAGCAGTTGACGCCAAAGCCGCTGCGTTTGATGGATTTGAGAAATTGTTTGGGGATGATGGCATCGGTGTCCACGTTGCTGCGGTCTAGCGGGGCAACGATGGCGGTGATTTGGGTAAATGATTTCATGGTGGTGTCTCTGTGTGGTTTGGGGGAGTTGGAATAGGCAGCCTGAAAACAGGTAAATGGTTTTCAGACTGCCTAATTGGCTTACTGCGCGGGGGCTTTTTCTGCGCCCACTTGATATTTCACGGTTTCCCAGTTGGTTGAGTTTTCGCTCACATGGCTGCGCGTGTCGGCGCAAGCGGCTAGGGTGAGCGCGGCGAGAGTGATGAGTAGAGCTTTTTTCATGCTATTTTCCTTATAAAGGTGGGGTTAAATAAATACACGAGAGACCATTCTGATAAACGTGTAGATTAACAAAATGTGTCTGTATTTTAACTGAAATTTTAAATTTGGGCAGCTTGCAAATAGAGTGAATGCTGCGGATTAAGGTGTTTGGGGCGATTTGCTTTGCCAGATATTGGGCAATTTGGCGGGGCTGTTTTGATAGCCGAGCTGGCTGGCTATCTGTTGAACATTGTGTTGCCGCTCGCGGGTGTCGGGATGGGTGCTGAGCCATGCGATGTTGTGGTTTTTGTGGTCTTTTTGTTCAATTTCTTCCAGCGTTGCAAACAATTGGCTGGCACCGCCCACGTTGCCATATTCCTTGGCGATGGCTTCTATGGCGGCGTTGTCGGCGGCGCGCTCCATATCGCGGCTGTATTTCAGGCTGCCGATGCTCACAAGGGCATCTATTTGCGTTTCGCTGCCGAGCATGGCGGCAATCACGCTATACATTAAACCACGCGACATACCGCGCAGGGGATCGCGGTGTTTGATGTGCGCCATTTCGTGTGCCAACACGGCGGCAACGCTCTCTTCGCTGGGCAATTCTTTGAGCAGCCCGCGATACAACACCACATTGCCGCCAAATGTGGCATAGGCGTTGGGAATTTCTTGCTCGCTGATGTACACGGTTACCAAGTTATCAGGCAGATTCATGTGTTTGCCCAGCCGCGCGGCAAGGGCGGTGATTTGGGGGTCTTGCTGGGTGTGTTTATCGGCGATGAGCTCTTTGCCCACAAAGCTGAACCATTGCTTTTCGCGCGGCAGGCTGATGGCATAGGGCATGGCGCGCACGGCGATTTCCACCAGCGCCCAAATCACCACAACGGTGATGGCAAGATAAATCAGCATGGCGCGGATTTCTCGCCCGTGGTGCGTGTCGTGTGGGATGTTGGGGTTGTCTTTTTCGTTGAACTTTGGGGCTTCGTATTGCATGGATGTTGTTTGGTGAATGGGTTTTTCAGGCTGCCTTGATTGGGCGGGATTGAGGCAGCCTGAAAACCATTTTTAATGCCGTTTTAGCTTCGCTGAAACTTGCTTTAAATGCCGTTTTAGCTTCGCTGAAACTCGCTTCGCTCGTTTTCAGGCTGCCTTTGGCTGCTTTGGCGGCAGCAATCAGCGTTTCATTTTACCCGCCGTGCCATAAGCCAACACTTCCACCGTGCCTTGCGTGCCACCTTGTTGTGGTACGTGGATGTTGTCCAGCGACGCGGTTTCAAATTTCATGTTGAACACGATGTCCGCGCCCATTGCTTCGGCTTCTTCTTTCATGCGCAAAATGGCTTCGCGGCGCGCGCGGTCTAACAGCGTTTCATAGCTGCGGATGTTGCCGCCGAAAAAGTTGCGAAAGCCTGCCAGCATACGGCTGAAATAATTGCTGGAAACCACCACGCTGCCGCGCACCAATTGTTGCGTAACAAAATCTTCGGGCGGGCGTTTGAGCGGGATAACCATAATGTGATGCAATTTTTCTTCGCGCGCCAAAATGCTGGCGTAGTGTTTTTTCTCGTTGTGGTTGCCTGTGAAAAAGGCGATAAGCAGCAGGATGGCGGTAAAGGCGAGACCGATTAAAACATCCATTTCGCGCTCCTATTCCAACACCACTGCCGTGCCGTAGGCAAAAATTTCGGCTGCGCCTGCAGCAACGGATGAAGTGGAAAAGCGCACGTTTAACACGGCGTTGGCGCCTGCTTGGCGGGCTTGCTCAATCATGCGATCCAGCGCTTCATCGCGTGATTCGTTGAGCAGCTCGGTGTAGCCTTTGAGCTCGCCGCCAACAAGATTTTTCAGCCCTGCCATAAAATCGCGCCCCGCGTGTTTGGAGCGCACGGTTGAGCCTTGCACCAAACCGAGGTGTTTGATGATGCGGCGGTTGGGGATAGTTTCTAGGTTGCTGATCAGCATGGAGGTCTCCTGTTGGGATAAGGTTGAGGGAAAGGGAATAATCAAGCATAGGCAGCCTGAAAATCAGGTGCGGCTTGGGCTACGCGCATGGGAAGCGTGGTACGCGGCGCAACGCGTGAAAATGGCAATGAAATCGGATGTTGGATATTTTAGCTTTGCAAAAACGCGCAAACTCGTTTTAACTTCGTTGAAGCCTGCGGCTTTCAGGCTGCCTTTGGGCAAGCAAATGGATAACTTGCGGCAGCCTGAAAATTTACATCTTGCGCACGTCCACAAAATGCCCTGCCACCGCTGCCGCTGCCGCCATTGCGGGGCTAACCAAATGTGTGCGCCCGCCGTTGCCTTGCCGCCCCTCAAAATTGCGGTTGGACGTGGAGGCGCAGCGTTGTTGCGGCTGCAAGCGGTCGGCGTTCATCGCCAAACACATGGAGCAACCGGGTTCGCGCCATTCAAAGCCTGCATCGGTGAAAATTTTGTCCAACCCCTCGGCTTCGGCTTGGCGTTTCACCAAACCCGAACCAGGCACGATTAACACGCGCTGCACGTTATCCGCCTTTTTTCGCCCTTTGGCGATGGCGGCGGCTTCGCGCAAATCTTCAATGCGGCTGTTGGTGCATGAGCCGATGAACACGATGTCCACAGGGATGTCGGTGAGCGGTGTGCCTGCTTCCAAGCCCATGTATTTCAGCGCGCGCTCCATGCCGCTGCGTTTCACGGGGTCGGCTTCGTCGGCGGGGTTGGGCACTTTGCCGTTCACGTCCAACACCATTTCGGGCGACGTGCCCCATGTTATCTGCGGCTCAATATCGGCAGCCTGAAAACGGTAAACCTTGTCAAACGCTGCGCCTTCATCTGATACCAATGTTTTCCAATAAGCGACGGCTTTGTCCCAATCCGCGCCTTTGGGGGCGAATGGGCGGTCTTTCACATAATCAATCGTGGTGTCGTCCACCGCCACCATGCCGCTGCGCGCACCCGCTTCAATCGCCATGTTGCACAGCGTCATGCGCCCTTCCATGCTCAGGCTGCGGATGGCATCGCCGCCAAACTCAATCGCGTAGCCCGTGCCGCCTGCTGTGCCAATTTGTCCAATAATATACAGCGCAACGTCTTTGGCGGTTACGCCTGCTTTCAGGCTGCCTGAAACTTCAATCAACATGGATTTGGACTTTTTGGCGGTAATACATTGCGTTGCCATGGTGTGCTCCACTTCGGACGTGCCGATGCCGTGCGCCAGCGCGCCGAATGCGCCGTGCGTGCTGGTGTGCGAATCGCCGCAGACCACGGTCATTCCCGGCAGCGTTGCGCCTTGCTCGGGACCCATCACGTGCACAATGCCTTGCCCTTTGTCCATAAACGGAAAATACGCCAGCGCGCCAAATTCTTTGATGTTTTTGTCCAAAGTGTCCACTTGCAGCTTGGAGGTGGGGTCTTGAATGCCTTTGTCCCAATCGCCAGTGGGGGTGTTGTGGTCGGCGGTGGAAACCACGCTGTCAATGCGCCAGAGCTTGCGCCCTGCCATTTTTAAGCCTTCAAAGGCTTGCGGGCTGGTTACTTCGTGCACCAGATGGCGGTCAATATACAGCAGCACGGTGCCGTCTTCTTCTTCGCGGACAACGTGGCTGTTCCAGAGTTTGTCGTATAGGGTTTGGGGAGTCATGGTTTGTGTCTTTCTTGATTTGGATACGGGAAAGTGGTTATTTTAGACTTTTTGGACAAAATTTTCAATTATTAAATTTAAATCGGATGCAAATAAGATAAAAATTGGACAAATTGTTTATTTTTTATTTTTCAGGCTGCCTTAATGCTGCGCGCGCATGGTTTCTAACATTTTGATTGCATTGGCGTTGAGCTCGTTCACATCAAACCAGCCTGCCGAAACAAACATCAGCAAAAACACAAACAGCAGCGCCGAAGATGCCAACCAATACACCAAATAAGCGCCCGCCACGCGCAAGGGACGCTGCCCGCTCACCGCCACCGCGCCTGCAAATTGCACCCAAAAACACCAAGTGTTCCACAAGCCGCCCACCCACGAGCGCATTTCAGGATAGGGCAGCGCAAACAGCGTGGGGATAACCAGCGCATCGGTTGCCAAAATGTAGCCCAAAAACGGCACGCGTTCGCCATCGGGCGCGCGCAACATCTCCCAAAACACGCGCGAAAGCACCAGCCAGCGCGTTACCGCGGTTAAAAAACCAAAGCCCAGCGCCGCATCGCTCGCGCCCAAAAATGGCTTCAACGCCACCGCGTTTACCATGCCCACCGCCGCCAGCACCAGCGCAAACACGGGCAAACCATACGCATAAAACGGCGCAGGGCGAAAGCGCAAACACGCCGCCGCCCCCGCTTGCCTTGCCAGTAGCCATAAATTCAGATTCATTTTCAGGCTGCCTTAATCGTGCGCACAGCCGCAACCGCAGCCGTGGTGGTGCGCAGGTTCGTCGGCATCTGCGGCGAGCAAGGCTTCGTAATCGCCGCTTTCAATTAGGCTCACCAATTCCGCCAAACTTTCCGTGCCTTCAATCCAATCGCAGGATTCGTCGGCGGGTAAATTGGGCGGCAACACAGCGGCGATTTCAGGCTGCCATGCAATCCAGTAGCCGTTTGCGGTGTGGTAAAACTGCGCGCTGGGCGCAATCGGTGTTTCCGCGCCATCGTTCATTCTTGCCGCGATTTCGGGGGAATAGGGTAGGGGAGTCATAAGTATTCCTTGTTGATTGGGGGTGTTTTAGGCGTTAGGCAGCCTGAAAACGAAAGGGCGAATTATAGTGGGAAATGGGGGCGGCGTTGTAGGCGGTTATATAAGGCAGCCTGAAAACCGTTTTTGGGGGTTCAGGCTGCCTGTTGGATTGGGAGGATTAGCGAACGCCTATCGCGTTTAATTGTTGTAAACCAAGGCGGGCTGCTGCTTTGATTTTGGCGTTTTCTTCTGTATCAGGCTGTGTCAGCACTTTCTGCCACCATGCTTTGGCTTGTTGGTAGTCTTGCGCCACACCTTGCCCATGTGCATACATCGTACCTAAATTATTTTGCGCAGCAGCCAACCCCTGATTAGCCGCTTTTTGAAACCATGCTACCGCTTGTTTATCGTCTTGTGCCACGCCCCAACCGTTAGCATACATCATCCCCAAATTATTCTGAGCCTTAATATGCCCATGTTGAGCTGCTTTTTGAAGCCAAGCTAGTGCTTGTTTATCATTTCTCGCTACGCCACGACCTTCAAGATACATCGTACCTAGATTGTATTGTGCCTTAACATCGCCTTGATTCGCTGCCTTTTGAAACCATGATACAGCTTGTTTATCATCCTGCACTACACCACGCCCCTGGGCATACATCACACCTAGATTGTATTGCGCTCCAGCATCGCCTTGATTCGCTGCTTTTTTCCACCATACTTTTGCTTGCTGATAATCCTGCGCCACGCCTTGACCTTGTGCATACATTAAATTGTATTGCGCCCCAGCATTACCTTGTTGCGCAAACGGTTGCCATAAACGAAAGGCTTGGGCGTAATTACCTGCTTCGTATGCTGTTACTCCTTGTTGAAGTTGAGCTTTATCATCCGCCCATGCAGGCATCGCACAAACCAACAGCAATACCGCCAACGCCCCATTCAACGGTTTAAAAAATCTGTGTAAATCAACCATCATCGTCTCTCCAAATTCAAAATTAAACGGCATACAGCCGCTATATCGTTAAACCATATTCCAGCCAACCGCCCAAAGGCAGCCTGAAAACCAATTTTCCCGTTTTCAGGCTGCCTCTCCCCCCGCCGCTAACCGCTCCACCACCCGCTCCAACTCCTCAGGCAACCCCGCCACTAAATCCAACATCTCCCCCGACAACGGATGCGCCAACACCAACCGATGCGCGTGCAAAAACATTCGCTTCAAGCCCAACTTCTGCAAACGCTTGTTCGCCTGATAATCGCCATAACGCTCATCGCCCGCAATCGGGCAGCCGCTCGCCTGCATATGCACCCGAATCTGATGCGTGCGCCCCGTTTTCAGCGTTGCCTCCACCAAGCTCAACGCCGAAATGCCCACCGAATGCGTTAGGCAGCCTGAAAACGTATCCAACACGCGAAAAACCGTGTGCGCCGATTGCCCAGCCTCGTCCACGCGCACCATCTTTTCGCCTGCCGCGCCCGTGTATTTCACCAGCGGCAGCTTCACATGGCGGTTTTCAGGCTGCCATTGCCCCACGCCCAGCGCCAGATAAATCTTCTTCGGATGATCATTGCGCAGCATCTCATGCAGCTTCACCAACGCGCTGCGTTTTTTCGCAATCATCAGCAAACCGCTGGTGTCCTTATCCAGCCGATGCACCAGCTCCAAATATTTCGCCTCGGGGCGCGACTGGCGAAGCTGCTCAATCACGCCAAAGCTCACACCGCTGCCACCATGCACCGCCACGCCGCTGGGCTTATTGATCACCAGCAGCGCATCGTCCTCAAACACCACATCAAACTGCCGCGCAGGAATGTTTTTCAGGCTGCTAACAGCGTTTTCAGGCTGCGCCACACGAATCGGCGGAATCCGCACCACATCGCCCGCCGCCACGCGCCAATCAGGCTTGGCACGCCCCTTGTTTACGCGCACCTCGCCGCCGCGAATAATGCGGTGGATATGGCTTTTGGGAACGCCTTTTAAAATTTTAATCAAATAGTTATCAAGACGTTGCCCCGCTTCGTGTTCTGCCACGCTGATATGATTGACTATTTCTTTGCTAAACGATGCCATTTTCTCTATAATCCGAAACTTGTTTTGGGCGGTTTCAGGCTGCCTAAAACGCCATTTTCAGCGCATACGGCTTTGAAATAATGATGAATGAAACCAATACATCGGCAGCCTGAAAATGAATTTATTGCATAAAAAAGCCGTAGCCATCCATTTTACAAAATAACGCACTTTGACGTTCCACTTTATTGGCAAACAGCCTAACCAATAAAATCATAATCAAGTTGAGCCCTAAATCAGCCCGAAGACGACGGCTAACCCATTTTCCATTTGTTGCAGCATCAATCCCATCATTCAAAAAACATGAATTTCGTTTTGCGAATGAAATATGCAGCAAATCCTTCCAAAGGCAGCCTGAAAATCCAATAGCGATTTCAACCGCGCCGCCATCACAGTTCTTTAATATCGCTCTTCACGCCCACACGCCGCACCGAATCAATCCTGATTACGGCATCACGCGGCAGGGCGGTTCAAAACTGATTATCTCAAAGTGCCGCCATCTATAAGGTACTAAAAACAAATGAAAAGAATGCTATTTAACGCCCGTCAGGCAGAAGAATTGCGCGTGGCGATTGTGGACGGTCAAACCCTGATTGACCTAGACATTGAAACGCTCGGCAAAGAGCAACGCAAAGGCAATATTTACACAGGCATCATCACCCGCATTGAGCCATCGCTGGAAGCCTGCTTTGTGGATTACGGCATGGACAGACACGGCTTTTTGCCGTTTAAAGAAGTTTCCCGCGCCTATTTTCAAGACTACGAAGGCGGCAAAGTGCGCATTCAAGACGTGCTTAAAGAAGGCATGCAGGTTATTGTGCAAGTGGAAAAAGACGAGCGCGGCAACAAAGGCGCAGCGCTCACCACCTACATCAGCCTAGCAGGGCGCTATTTGGTGTTGATGCCCAACAATCCGCGCGGCGGCGGCGTATCGCGCCGTATTGAAGGCGAAGAGCGCGCTGAGTTGAAAGAAGCGATGGCGCAATTGGATGTGCCACACGGCATGAGCCTGATTGCCCGCACCGCAGGCATCGGGCGCACATCAGAAGAATTGGCTTGGGATTTCAATTATTTATTGCAACTTTGGCGTGCCATTGAAGAAGCCGCGGCTGCCCATCCCGAGCCTTATTTGCTGTTTATGGAAAGTTCGTTGGTGATTCGCGCCATCCGCGATTATTTCCGCCCCGACATCGGCGAAATTTTGGTGGATAACCCCGAAGTTTACGAGCAAGTGTCTGAATTTATGAGCTATGTGATGCCCAATAATTTAGGCAGACTGAAATTGTATGACGACCATATTCCGCTCTTTTCGCGCTTGCAAATTGAGCAGCAAATTGAAACCGTGTTCTCGCGCGAAGTAACGCTGCCCAGCGGCGGCGCGATTGTGATTGACCACACCGAAGCCTTGGTGTCGGTGGACGTGAACTCCGCCCGCTCCACACGCGGCGCAGACATCGAAGAAACCGCATTCCGCACCAACATGGAAGCGGCGGAAGAAGTCGCCCGCCAAATGCGCCTGCGCGACTTGGGCGGCTTGGTGGTGATTGACTTCATTGATATGGAAGACGCGAAGCACCAACGCGAAGTGGAAAACACGCTGAAAGACGCGTTAAAACGCGATCGCGCGCGCGTGCAAATGGGCAAATTGTCTAAATTTGGCTTGTTGGAATTGTCGCGCCAACGCTTGCAGCCCGCGCTTGCTGAAAGCAGCCACATTGCCTGCCCACGCTGCGCAGGCACGGGTGTGATCCGCAGCATTGAATCCACTGCGTTGCACGTTTTGCGTCTGATTCAAGACGCGGCGATGAAGGAAAACACGGGCGAAGTGCACGCGCAAGTGCCTGTTGATGTGGCGACTTTCTTGCTCAACGAAAAACGCGCCGAATTGTTTGGCATGGAAGAGCGGCTGGATGTTTCGGTGATGCTGATTCCGAATCCGCATTTGGAAAATCCGCACTATGAAATCTCGCGCATCCGCGTGGACGATATGGAAGACAACGCTGCACCCAGCTATAAGCGCGTAGCGCAGCCTGAAAACAGCGAGACCGTGCCTTTTGCCAACAAAAAAGGCGAAAAGGCAACGCGTCCTGAGCCAGCGGTGAAAGGCGTGCACCATTCGTCGCCGCCGCCTGTGGTTGCCAGCAGCAGCCAATATTGGTGGGATAGCTTTAAAGGCTGGCTGAAAAAACTGTTTGGCGTAACCAGCAGCGAGCCTGCCGTGCCTGAGAAAAAACCTGCCAGCCGCAACGAGCGCAGCACCAGCAGCAAACGCAATAATCGCCGCAACAAACGCCGAGAGAGCAGCGAAGAAAAATCCGCCAATGGCAACAGCGGCAATGGCAATGGCGAGCGCAAAAATTCACGCAACCGCAATGCCAATGCGAACGCCAACACCAATGCAGAAACCGCTGAAGCCAAAGCCTTGATGCAGCCTGAAAACGCGGGCAAGGCAGAAAAAGAGCCGCGCAACAGCCGCAACAAGGGCGAGCAACGCAATCGCAACCGCAATCAACAAAACGCAGAAAAAGCCGTGGATGCGCTGGATGAAAACAGCGTTGCCAATGCAGCGGAACAGCAAGGGCAGCCTGAAAAAGAAGGCGGCAAAAAGCAAAACCGCAATCGCAAGCAAAAACCCGTGGTGGTGCGCTTGGGCGATGATGAGCGCGGCGAAAACCAAGAAGGCGGCAATGAAAACAAACGCCGTCGTCGTTCGTCCAAACAAAATAATGGCGAAGCCGTGCGCGTAACTATTGCGCCTGCGCCTGATTCGGTGGAAGCGCTTGCCCAGCGCGTGCGCGACGCTGTGGCACACGTTTTGGCGATCGAAGCGGGCAAAGTGCCATCCAGCCCAGCGGCGGATGATGAAGCAGGCAGCCTGAAAACGGATGCGCCTGCTGCGGCAGAGCAAAGCGTGCTGCTGGACAGCGAAGCGGCGGTTATCAACCAAGCCGTTGCCCAAGTGGAACAAGCGCAAGCTGCGGTGTTAAACGGCAGCCTGAAAACTGATGAAGCTGTGGCAGATGCGCCAAAAGCAGCAGATGCGCCCGATGCGATTGCACACGATGCCGCCGCGTTAGGCAGCCTGAAAACGGATACGCCAAGCGTGGAAACGCTTGCTGTTGCGGCAGAAGTTGAGACTGAAACTGAAACCATCGTGGCAACAGCCGCCGCGCCGTCTTTCAACCTTGCCGAAATCGTTGCCGCATCAGGTTTGCAGTTTGTGGAAACCGATGCCGCTGCGCTGACAGCTGAAGCCGCTCGCGTGCAACCTGCGCCCGAACCGCGCTTGCGCCGCAGCGATGTGCCGCGCACCGAAGCCGCCGTGATTGCGGTGGAGATGATTCAGGTGGAAACCCGCCAAGGCTAAACCAAACAATCCGCGCTTTTAATGGGCGCGGATTTTTTCAGGCTGCTCCAGCAGCATAGGCAGCCTGAAAACCATCCCAACGCTAAAATACGCTTTTTATTCAGATTTAGGAGACAGCATGACCGACTACGCCTTGCCCGATTTTGAACAAAAAATCATCGCGCCCGAGCAGCTGCCCGCCGCGCTGGCGCATTTGCCGCGCCCGCTGGTGTTCACCAATGGCTGCTTTGATATTCTGCATCGCGGACACGTTACCTATCTTGCCCAAGCCCGTGCGCTCGGTGGCAGCTTGGTTTTGGCGTTGAACACCGATGCTTCGGTGCGTCGGCAAGGCAAGGGCGACGATCGTCCGATTAACCCATTGGCGAACCGCGCGGCGGTGGTGGCGGCGCTGGCGAGCGTGGATGTGGTAACGTGGTTTGACAGCGATACGCCTGCCGATTTGATTGCGCAAGTGCAGCCCGATGTGTTGGTGAAAGGCGGCGATTGGCAGCCTGAAAACATCGTTGGCGCAGCGGAAACTTTGGCGCGCGGCGGCAGCGTGCACAGCATTCCGTTTTTGCATCAAACATCCACCACCAAAACGCTGGCGAAAATTCGCGGCTAAACTTGTCCCGCCAAGGGCAGCCTGAAACGTGTTTTCCTGTTTTCAGGCTGCCGATTATTCCCCTAAAGGCAGCCTGAAAACAGATTCAGCCCAGCCTAATCATCATAAGGAGACCCACCATGCAAGTTCACACTCCCGCCATAGAAAACGGCGTATTCCACGACCGCTTTGGCAAACGCGGCAGCGATTTCAGCCCCAACGGCATGCCCAGCCGCTCCATCCCGTTTAGCATCAGCGATGCGCCCGCAGGCACGCAATCCTACGCCGTGGTGCTGGACGACAAAGATGCGGTTACCGCCGCAGGCTTTGTGTGGATACATTGGCTGATTGCCGATTTAACCGCCACCAGTGTGCCCGAAAACGACAGCATTGCCGCGCAAGGCTACACCCAAGGCGCAAACTCGTGGGCAAGCGTGTTGGGCGAACTCAGCATCGCCGAAGCCAGCGCATACGGCGGCATGACACCGCCCAACTGCCCGCACCGCTACGACTTGACCGTGTACGCGCTAGACACCCAGCTCAATCTGCCACAAGGCTTTCGCTACAACGATTTGCACTACGCCATGCAAGGGCACATTCTCGCCACCGCCAGCGTAACAGGCACATACAGCAATTAGGCAGCCTGAAAACGGCTTCAAGCGCAAAACATAACCCAAAGGACACCCCATGCTTTCCCAACACAACATCACCCTAAACAACCAAGCCCCGTTTGTACTCTTTGGCGG
>CAUSAW010000043.1:0-15705 GCA_963529725.1 uncultured Kingella sp.
ACTCGCGACCCCCTGATTACAAGTCAGGTGCTCTACCAACTGAGCTACACCGGCGTTAAAGGAGTGAATTGTGGTGCCGGCGGCAGGAATCGAACTCGCGACCCCCTGATTACAAGTCAGGTGCTCTACCAACTGAGCTACACCGGCACGGAAAAACGCGCATTATACGGCTATTTTGGGATTTGACAAGCGCTGCTTGGCGTATTGAAAACAGAGATTTGTTTTTTATTGATAAATTGTTTTCAGGCTGCCTATTGGATGGGCTGAATTTGCCGCTTAGGCTTGTTTGAATACCGTAAACATAAATGAAAATGGCGTTTGCAAGCTAAATGCAACTGCCGCGCACAATGCTTATATATTGTGCACGGCAGTTGCATCATGTTTTCAGGCTGCCTTAAAGGGGATAACGCCGCCGTCTTGCACGGTAAGCACGCGGTTGAAGCGTTGTGCCAATTCATCATCGTGGGTAACGACGATAAGGGCGGTGCCCAGTTCGGCTTGCAATTCAAGCATCAGGTCTAGCACGAGCCGTGCATTTTTGCGGTCTAGATTGCCCGTGGGCTCGTCGGCGAGCAGGCATTTGGGATGATTAACAAGGGCGCGGGCGATGGCGGCGCGTTGTCGTTCACCGCCTGATAACTCGGCTGGGCGGTGTTGGATGCGCTGGGCAAGACCGACTTTTCCCAGCATGGCTGTGGCGCGGGCTTCTGCTTCCTTGCGGGGTGTTTTCCCGATAAGCAACGGCATCATCACGTTTTCTAGGGCGGTGAACTCGGCAAGCAGGTGGTGAAATTGGTACACAAAGCCGAGATTTTGATTGCGAAGGATGCCGAGTTTGGCTTGGCTTAATGTTTTCAAATCTTGCCCGATGATTTTCAGGCTGCCTGAATCGGGTTTATCCAGCCCGCCAAGAATATGCAACAAGGTAGATTTGCCGCTGCCTGATGCGCCGATGATGCTGACGCTTTCGTTTTCGTTGATGCTGAAATTGAGGTCGCGCAGGACTTCAACGTTGAGTGCGCCATCGTGATAGGTTTTGGCGAGATGTTGGGCTTCGATAATGGGATTATTCATAGCGTAGGGCTTCTGCGGGTTGGGTTCGGGCGGCGCGCCAGCTGGGGTAAAGTGTGGCGATAAAGGACAGGAGTAGCGAGATGATGACAACAGTGATGACATCGGGTGCTTGGATGTCGCTGGGCAGGTAGTCAATAAAATAGACTTTGGCAGAAATCAGATGTGTGCCTGTTTGCATTTCTATCCATTTGATGATGCTGCCGATTTTCCATGCCAACAACAAGCCGAAAATCAGCCCGAATAGTGTGCCGAGTATGCCCGCCACCATGCCTTGCACCACAAAAATTTTCATCACGCCGCGTGGGGATAAGCCAAGCGTGCGCAAGATGGCGATGTCGGATTGTTTTTCGGTTACCGCCATCACCAGCGAAGACACGAGATTAAACGCGGCAACGATGATGATGCAGGTGAGCAGCAGGGAAAGCATACGTTTTTCCATTTCTACGGCGGAAAAATAGCTGCGGTTGTTATCCGTCCAGTCTTGCACCCATAAATTGCTACGCAGGTTTTCGGGGATAACACGCTGCATCACGGCAGGGGCGTTTTGCGGATCGGCAAGGCGCAGGCGCAGGGGCACGCTGCTTTCGTCTTGGCGATAGAGTTTTTTGGCATCTTCCAGATGAATCAAGGCTTTAACGTTATCAGCATCTTCCACGCCTGTTTTCACAATGCCGACGACGTTGAATTGTTTGAGCCGCGGGGCAACGCCTGCGGGGGTTACGTTACCTTCGGGCGTGATGACGGTTACTTTGTTGCCAATGTTTACTTCTAATGTTTTGGCAAGGGCTGAGCCTAGAATAATGTTGAATTCGTCGGGTTTGAGATCGTTCAGGCTGCCTGCTTCTAGGTTGTTGGCGTAATCTACCACTTTGCGCTCTTGCTCGGGCAGGATGCCATCAAGCTGCACGCCGCGCACTTCACCCGCGTTCGCCAGTAGGGCTTGCCCTGATAACACGGGGGCGGTGGCGATGATTTCGGTTTTATTGGCAAGCTGGGTTTGCAATTGTTGCCACGTGGGTGTGTTGGCTGATTCGGCTTCGGTTGGCAAATAGCCCACCATGGCGTGTGGCGCGATGTTGAGCAGTTGCCCGCGAATTTCTTTTTGGAAGCCGTTTACGACTGATAAGACGGTTATCAAGGCGATAACGCCAAGCGCGATGCCGACGATGGAGATTGCGGAGATGAACGACATAAAGCCGCTGCGTTTTTTGGCGCGTAGGTAGCGCAAGCCAATCCATGTTTCTAATGATGCCATTGTTTTCAGGCTGCCTTTACTGGGGTTGGTGGGAAAATAGAAAGGGGGCGATTGTATCATCAAATGTGTTAAGGAATTTTCAGAAGCCGTTGCGCGGGCGATGCGCGGGGGATTTCGCTGCTATCAGCATAACAAGCGAAAGCAAATAGGCAGCCTGAAAACCTGTTTCGCGTTTTCAGGCTGCCTATTGTTAATAAACATACAGCCAGCCGCTGTCGTAATCAAACGGCGCATCATCGTCAGCAGGCGGCGCGGCAAACGCCCAGCCGCAGGGTAAATAACCCGCGTTCAAAACCGCCAGCAGATGCGTGTTCAGCGCAATGTTCACATCCGCCGTTTGCGCCGCCGCGTATTCGGTAAACGCGCCCAGCGCAATGCTGTATAACGCCAGATAAGTAGGCTCGGGTTTGAGTTGTTTACTGACAATTTTTGCTTTGAGCGACGATTGTTGCGTATGAAAAAACTGCGCCAATGCTTGCCCAAACTCATTGATGAGCGCGCCCTTGCCGCCCGCAGCCTGAAACTGCGTAAACAAATCGTTTTGCGCAACGCCTTGCACGCCCTCCCACAATTCGTCGTTTTGTAGCCATTTTTTTGCTTCTTGCGCGGTGGCAATTTTGCGGCAACGAAATGGCGAAAAAGTGGGAGCTGTTTCGGAAAAACTGCCCACGTTTTCCAGCCAGTTTCCAAATTGCAGCATGGGTTTGAATTGCGCGAGCAGGGAAAGCGCTTGTTGTTTATGGGTCATGGTGTTGTTCTCTTAACAATTAAATTGGAAATAACAGGCAGCCTGAAACCATGCGGATGCGTTTTTGTTTCGCCAAACCCAATTTCAGGCTGCCTCAAAGCGCCGTTTGCTTACCTACGCCGTACAATGCTTCGCGCAGGCGGTGCGGGTTCTGCCGTTTTATGCGTTCGCTCATCGTTTGCCAAGGCAATCAATTCCACAACGGCAAAATCGTGAACATTCGCGCCGTAGCGTGCCTTTGCATATTGTTTCAGCGCGCCGATATCGGAAACATTACGCTCTTGGATGTAACGCACCAATGCGTCTCTTACGGCTATTTCCAACTGGCTTGATACGATAATTTGCTTCTCTTCGTCCATAACGTTTTCTCCCAAAAATGATTCTTGCTGCTGTTTCAGGCTGCGCTCTCGTCTACTCTCGTGAAATTGGCACCGCCATGCCGACATTTTAACCGAAATGCCTCTGCCGTTTTGGGCAACCTGAAAACCTGTTTCGCGTTTTCAGACTGCCTAAACTATAATCCGCGCTTTTTGTGGCAACGGATGTGGATATGTCTAGCCGTGTGAATCATCAACCGATTTTTTTGCTGACGGCGCTGCCGTGGCGCGAAAACAGCTTGCGCGTGGAAGCGTTCAGCCGCGATTTTGGGCGCGTGTCGCTGCTGGCGCGCAGTGCGCGTTCGCGCGGCTCGGAATTGCGCGGCGTGTTGCTGCCGTTTGTGCCGATTTCGGCTTCGTGGTTTGGCAAGGAAGAATTGAAAACGCTGCATCGGGCGGAATGGCTGGGCGGCTGGGCGCAGCCAAGTGGGCAGCGGTTGATGAGTGCGCTGTATGTGAACGAGCTGGTGCTGAAATTAACCGCGCAAGAAGATGGGCAGCCTGAATTGTTTACGGCGTTGCAGCATATCTTGCACACCATTTGCACGGCGCGCCATTTTGCCAGCGCGCTGCGTTGCTTTGAATGGCGGCTGCTTTCGCTGCTGGGCTTTGCGCCTGATTGGGCGCACGATGCGGATGGGCGGCGCGTGGCGGCGGAGAGCTGGTATGCGATGCAGCCTGAAACGGCGGTGCAGGCGGTGGGCGATTGCGACGCGGACGGCTGGGGCGATGCGGTGCTGGTGCGCGGCGATGTGTTGCTGGCGTTGGGCGCGGGCGATGAGCGCGCGGCGGTGGATTGGACGAGCGCGCGGGCGGCAACGCGCCTGCTGTTGGATTTCAGGCTGCCTGACGAACTGCACAGCCGCAAGGTGTTGCAGCAGCTGAATGGGTTGAAGTGGGGGTTGAAGGCAGCCTGAAACGGCGGAAACTCGTTTTAGCTTCGCAACTCCGCTTCGCTACGCAGGCTGCCTTTGGCGTGGATAACAAGGCAGCCTGAAAATAATCATGCCGCAGCCATGCAATACAAAACCGCCCAAGCGATAAACTTGGGCGATTTTGTTTTTGCGAACTGCCGAATGTCTTACATTTTGTCTTTCACATCCTGAGCGGCATTGCTTACGGCGTTGCCCGCTGCGCTCACGTCTTTGCCTGCGCCTGAAATGGTGTTGCAGGCAGAAAGGGCCAGCATGGATGTGATGGCGATGAGTACGAGTTTTTTCATGGTTAATCTCCCTAAGAATGGATTTATACAGCAAGCGCTGCGCCGCTATCATACTGCTTTTTACCGCGTCCACGCAATCACTTTGGCTTGGCAAGCGCACCGCCCGCGCCTAGGCAACCTGAAAACGCTTATTGCCGATAGCTGTGCAAGAAGCGGGCTAGGCGGTTGATGGCTTCTTCAATTTGGTCTTTGTGTGGCAAAGTTACCACGCGAAAGTGGTCGGGGCGCGCCCAGTTAAAGCCTGTGCCTTGTACGATAAGCACTTTTTCTTGGGCGAGAAAATCGCGGGCAAATTTCACATCATCGTGGATATTGAATTTTTGCACGTCCAATTTGGGGAATACATACAGCGAGCCTTTGGGGCGCACGCAGCTTACGCCGTCGATGTCGTTGAGCATTTCGGCGGCGGTGATGCTTTGGTCGTAAAAACGCCCGCCAGCAACAACAAGCTCGGCAACGCTTTGTTCAACGCTGGGCGATTCCAGCGCGGTTTGGATGCCGTGTTGCATCGGCGTGTTGGCGCATAGGCGCATGGAAGACAAGGTGTTGATGCCGCTGATAAAACCGTCGGCGGATTTTTTATCGCCAGTAAACACCATCCAGCCTTGGCGGAAACCTGCAAGGCGGTAGGCTTTGGATAAGCCGTTGAAGGTTACACAAAACACATCGGGGGCAACCGCTGCCATGTGATGATGCACCGCGCCGTCGTAAACGATTTTTTCGTAGATTTCGTCGGCGAAAATCATCAGATTATGCTGGCGGGCAATTTCGGCGATTTCGTGCAGCACTTCTTTGCTGTACACCGCGCCTGTGGGGTTGTTGGGATTGATGATAACGATGGCTTTGGTTTTGTCGGTGATTTTGGCTTTGATGTCGGCGAGATCGGGAATCCATCCTGCTTCCTCGTCGCACACATAATGGCGCACCTTGCCGCCCGATAGCGTGGCGGCGGCTGTCCACAAAGGATAATCGGGCGCGGGAATCAGGATTTCGTCGCCATCGTTTAGCAGTGCTTGCATGCACATCAAAATCAGCTCGGACACGCCGTTGCCGATGTACACATCGTTCACATCCACATCGGAAAGACCGTGCGATTGGTAATAGCGCACAATGGCTTGGCGCGCAGACAACATACCTTTGCTGTCGCAATACCCCTCTGAAACAGGCAGGTTGCGGATAATGCTTTCCACAATTTCCTTGGGCGCTTCAAAGCCAAATGGGGCGGGGTTGCCGATATTGAGCTTGATGATTTGATGCCCTGCTGCTTCCATTTTCATGGCTTCTTGCAACACAGGCCCGCGAATTTCGTAGCGAACGTTTTCTAAACGGTGGAATTTGGGGAATTTTTCCATGGCAACACCTTACCTTTGTTAAAAGGAGTTAAGAAAGTGGTAAATGTACTCGGTTTTATGCAAATTGAAAAGGGGCTAATGCGTGTTAGCAGTTGAATTTAAAATGGTTACGGCATTGGCTGGCTTTATCGCGTTGCCTTATCCTGATTTAACAAATCTGCCATCAACCTAAAAAGGCAGCCTGAAAAACTGTTTTCCGTTTTCAGGCTGCCTTGTTGTTTATTTGTCCACCAGCGTCCAGCGCAAGGTTTCGCCTGCGCACATCGGCACCACACGCGCATCGCCAAAGGCGAAGCTATCAGGCACGCGCTGTTCGCGTTTTTCCAGCGTGATGGTGCGCGTGTTTTCAGGCTGCCCATAAAAGCGCGCGCCGTTTTGGCTGGCGAAGGCTTCTAGCTTGTGCAACGCGCCTGCGTCTTCAAAAATTTTCGCGTAAAACTCAATGGCGTGCGCGGCGCTGAACATGCCTGCGCAGCCGCAGGCGTTTTCTTTGGCGGATTGGGGATGCGGGGCGGAATCGGTGCCGAGAAAGAATTTATGCGATTGTTCGCCTGTTACCGCGGCAACCAGCGCTTGGCGATGACTTTCGCGCTTGATAATCGGCAGGCAGTAAAAATGCGGGCGCACGCCGCCTACCAGCAAGTGGTTGCGGTTATACATTAAATGCTGCGGCGTTACGCTGGCGGCGATGTTGTCGCCCGCTTGGCTCACGAGTTTTGCTGCTTCGGAGGTGGTGATGTGTTCAAAAACAATTTTAAGATTAGGTACTTGCGCCATTATCGGCAGCATCACGCGCTCAATAAACACGGCTTCGCGGTCAAAAATATCAATGCTGGGGTCGGTTACTTCGCCGTGGGCAAGCAGCAGGATGTTTTGCATTGCCATTTCGTGCAACACGGGCAACAGCTTGAATAGGTCGGTTACGCCGCTGTCGGAATTGGTGGTTGCGCCTGCGGGATAGAACTTGAAGGCGACGATGCCTGCAGCTTTGGCTTGGCGCACCAATTCGGGCGTGGCGTGGTCGGTGAGATACAGCGACATCAGCGGTTGAAAGGGATTGCCCTGCGGCACGGCAGCCTGAATTTGGGCGCGGTAGGTAAGCGCTTGTTCTACGCTGGTGATGGGCGGTTTCAGGTTGGGCATCACCAGCGCGCGCGCCATTTGGCGGGCGGTGTGTGGTACAACGGATTGCAATGCCGCGCCGTCGCGAAAATGAACATGAAAATCGTCGGGTTGGATCAGGGTGAGGGTTTGCATGGGGGTTCCTTGTTGGGGGATGGTTTTGACTCCGTTGAAGCTACGGCTTTCAGGCTGCTTTTTGGGCGAGCGCAATTTTAGCAATTTGCGCGCACTCTTGCGGGCATGATTTAGCGAAAAGCCGTTGTCGCTTATTTTGCGCGTTTAGGCAGCCTGAAAAGGGTTGGCGTTTTGCCGTTTTCAGGCTGCCGCCGCGCCGCGCTTATGGCTATAATCTGTTCCGACATCAATAAAGAAAAAACAGGCGGTGTGTCATGAATTTCTTGTTGTTTACCCTGTTGCCCGCGCTGGTTGTGGGCATTGCCACGCGTTCTGAATTGGGCATTGTGGCGTTTTTGATTTTATGCGCGGCGTGGCTGCATAACCTATCGCGTGATGAGCGCAACGCGAAGGCGCGGGAACAGCAGGACAATGCGCTGCGCGATTTGGCAAACGAAGTGGAGATTCTGCGCCAGCGGGTGAACCAGCAAAACCAGATGATTCAGGCTTTGCTGCGGCAGCCTGAAAATGCGCGGCAGCCTGAAAATATGAATGCAGTGGTGCGGCAGGAGCATTTGATGCAGCCTGAAAACCTTGCTGCGGCAGGTGAAACGGTTAGGCAGCCTGAAACCGCAACAACCGACGAATTCAATCTGGACGCGCTGAATCCGCAGCCCGCCCATTCTCAAAATATCACTCAAAACATCACTCAAAATATCCAACTGCCCACCCAGCCTGCCCAAGGACAGCCTGAAACGGCAACTTCTTCCCCCACCCCCATTCAACCCGTTCGGCAGCCTGAAAACGCTGTTTACAACGAAACATACGACGCGCCAGCCGCGCAACCCGTTACACCGCGCCAGCCGCACGCCCCACGGCAACCTGAAACCGCTTGGCAATCCGATAACGACGATGCCCAGCCCAACCCCATCACCGCTTGGTTTTTGCGCGGCAATCCGCTGTTGAAAATCGGCGTGGTGGTGCTGTTTTTTGGCTTGGCGTTTTTGCTGCGCTATGTGGGCAGCCATCTGCCGCTGTGGTTCAAATATGCCGCCGTGTTTGGCGCGGGCATCGCAGCGGCACTGGCGGGCGAAAAGCTGCGCGGCAAAAACCGCGAATACGGCTTGGTGCTGCAAGGCTTCGGCTTTGCGGTGATGTATTTGACCGCGCTGGCGGCGTTGAAGCTGCATCATATTTTGCCCGCGCCCGTTGTGTTTGCGGTGATGCTCGGCGCGGTGGTGCTGATGGCGGCGCTGGCGGTGCGGCGCGATGCCAAAATCATGGCGCAGGTGGCGTTGGCAGGCGGCTTGGCGGCGCCGATTCTCACGTCGGATGGTTCGGGCAACTATTTGGTTTTGTTTAGTTATCTATCGCTGCTCAACACGGCGGTGGCGTGGATTGCGTGGCACAAGGCATGGCGCAGCCTGAATTTCACGGGCTTTGTCGGCACGTTTGCGATTGCGCTTTCGTGGGGGCTGCGCGATTACACGGCGGCGCACTTTGCCAGCACCGAGCCGTTTTTGCTGTACCACTGGCTGCTTTATACGGCGGTGGCGTGCTTTTTTGCGCGGCAGACTTTGGCGCACGAGCCGCTTTCAGGCAGCCTGAAAACCATTCCGAACGATGCGCCGCTGGAACGCATCATGGCAACGTTTGCCGCCTATGCCAGCCATATTCGCGGCTTGGACAGCACGCTGCTGTTTGGCACGGCGGTTGTGGCGTTTTCCATGCAATATCAAATGGTTGAATATTGGCAACACGCGGCGGCAGCTTCGGCGGTGGGCTTTGCGGCGGTGTATGCGGGTTTTGCGCTATGGTTTGCGCGGCAGGATGATGATTTTGCCGTGATGAAACAGGCGTTTGCGGCGTTGGCGCTGCTGTTTGTTACGCTGGCGGCGGCGCTGGGGTTGGACGGCGTGTGGACGGCGAGCGCGTGGGCGCTGGAAGCGGCGCTGGTGTACGCCTTCGGCATGAAGCTGCGCCAGCCGCACACGCGTTTGGCAGCGTTGTGCGTGTTTGTGCTGGCGGCGATGGCACAGTTTGGCAACTGGGAATCCCCCCGTTGGACGCATGCAATGCTTTCGGGTTCGCTTTCAGGCACGCTGTGGCTGTTGGGCGGCGGTGCGGCGATGGTGTGGACTTATGCGCGGCAGCCTGAAAAGCTGGCGGTATGGGAACAGCGTTTTCAGGCTGCCATCCAAGCCTTAACGCTGTGCAACGCGCTGGCGCTGCCGATGCTGCTGTGGGGCGAAACGGGCACGGCATACGCGATGGCGGCTTATGCGCTGGCGTTTGCGGCGGCGCAGTTTCGTTGGCAAAACAAGGTGTTGTCGGTGTTTGCCGCGCTAGCGGGCTGGATTGCCATGCTGCTGGCGCTGTTCCGCGACAACGGCGTTTTGCAATTAACGGCGGGCGCTTTGGCGCTGGCGGCGGCGTTTTTGCTGCACAAAAGCCGTTGGCAGCCTGAAAACAAGGTTACGCTCAATTCCGCCACAGGCTGGGCGCTGCTGCCGTTTGCCGCGCTGCTGGCGATGCTGGGCGTAAGCGAAACCATGCCGTTTAACGCGTTGTATTCCTATTTGGCGATGTGGTGGCTGGTTTGGCTGCCGATGCTGGCGGCGGCGCGTTGGGGCAAATGGCGGCAGGGTTTGCAAACCTGCGCGGCAGCAGGCTGGCTGTTTGCATGGATGCTGTTTTATGTGGTGGGCGATTGGGACAAAGACGCGCCCGTGTCCATCAGCATCACGTTTGCCATGATGACGGCGCTGTCGTGGCGCGCAATCACATGGCAGCCTGAAAAAGCGCGGCGCAGCGTGGTGTGGCACGGCATGGCGTTAGCAATATTCGGCGCGGCGTGGACGGCTTGGCTGGGCAATCTGGGCGGGCAATACGCCAGCGGCGTGTGGGTGCAATTGGCGTGGTTGGCAGCGCCGCTGCTGCTGTGGCTGGCGTTTACCGCGTGGCGCAATCATCCGTATTTGCAGCCGCGCACAGTGTATTGGCAGGTGGGCAGCATGGTGGCGGCGGTGTTTGCCATGGCTTGGCTGCTGTGGGCAAACTGGGTTGCGCCACGCGAGAGCGGGCTGCCTTATCTGCCGCTGCTGAACCCGCTGGAATTGGCGACGGCGGCGATTGTGTGGCAGGCGTGGCGTTGGTTTGGTTTATGGCTGCCTGAAAACGATGCCGACGCGCAAAAAATGCGGTTGGCGCTGCCTTCTGCGCTGGCGCTGTTTGCCGTGAGCGCGCTAGTGATGCGCGTGTGGCACGAATACGGCGGCGTGGCTTGGCGGCTGCGCGAACTGCTGGCGTCGTTTGGCTTGCAGGCGAGCTTGTCTATTGTGTGGGCGCTGCTGGCGATCGGCTTGATGGTGCGCGGCAACCAGCAGTCGGCGCGTTCGCTGTGGTTCACTGGCGCAAGCCTGATGGGCGTGGTGGTTGCCAAGCTGTTTTTGGTGGAACTGGGCAACAGCGGCGGCGTGGCGCGGATTGTGTCGTTTATCGTGGTCGGCGTGTTGCTGTTGCTGGTGGGCTGGTTTGCACCGATGCCGCCGAGGGATGAAGCCGATGGGGATGGGGACGATGAAGGCGATGTATAAATCGGTTTTTGCCGCTTGAAACTGTTTTCAGGCTGCCTTTGGTGGGAATGCGAAGGCAGCCTGAAAACGCTGTATCGCGGATTGGGTGCGGCGGATTGGGTTTGCCGAATGATGAATGAAATGGGCAGCTTTCAGGCTGCCTTTTTCAGTAACACAAAGGCAGCCTGAAAACCCTGTTCTCTCGTTTTCAGGCTGCCTTAAACTTAAAACAACGGCTGGTTTGCTGCGCCAGCCTATCTTTATTATCTTATCGGCACACAAAACTTTCCGCTTGATTCACATCGCCGTGGGTGTAGGTTGCCACTTTGGGGTAGGCGCACAGCGGTTGCGATTTGGCGGGGAAGGCTTTGCCTGTTGCCCGCATGGATTCGGGGGCTTTGCCGCTGTCGTGCCATTGTTCCAGCGCGGTGAGCGGGTCAAAATTGTCTAACGCGCTGCCGCCGCCGCAATGGGTCATACCGGGCACATTAAACAGGCGCACGGTGTCGCGGGCGTTTCGGGTGTCCGCCAAAAGCTGTTTGTACCAATCGCGCAAGTCTACGGCGGAGAACACGGGGTCGGATACGCCTTCAAAAACAATCATTTTGCCGCCACGTGCTTGGAAGGTGGAAAGGTCGGTGCTGGTGGCATCGTTTAATGCGCCGATTTGGTTGGTTTTGGCGACATCGCGGTCAAAATTGAAATCAAACGTGCTGAGCTGCGGTTGATAGGGGGTCATAAAATAGCTGGGCAAGCTGGCTGCGCCGAGTGTGATATTGCGGGCGTTGGGCTGCGCGGTTTGCGAGTCGCCCAGTTTCCACGCGCGCCAGCCTGCTTGGTTGATGCCTGCATCGTAAAACCAGCCGCTGTAAATGGGCTCGCCTTTGCTGGTTTTTGCGCCGTCAAAAATGGCGTGCAGCAGTTTTACTTTGTCTTTGCCGATTTGGTTTTGCACCATTTCGGGTTTGAAATCGCAGCTTTCCCATGCGTTGATGATGCCGTCTTTTAAGCCATCGTTTTTATCGCAACGGTTCAGCACGCCTTGGGCGATGGCATCCAAATCTTGTTGCGTGAGCGCGTTGGCAAAAATGCGTTCGCCTTTTTTGTTTTTGGGCGCGGCAGCCTGAAAATGCTGGTTGTCCCACGATTGGGCGATGGCGGCGCGTGATAGGCGAAAACCTGGGTTGCCCGCAACTACGCCGTCAAACTCGGTGGGATAGCGCATGGCGGCAAGCATGGCTTCGCGCCCGCCGTTGGAGCAGCCCATAAAATAGCTGTGTTTGGGCTCGGCTTGATAGGCTTGGCGGATAAGCAGCTTGGCGGCTTGGGTTACTTTGCCTGTGGATTGGTAGGCAAGATTGAGCCGCGCTTGCTGGTCTGCACCAAAGGATGCGTCGCCCGCGCCTTGATGCCCGCCATCCATGCTGACAACGGCGTAGCCGCGTTTGAGCGCGGGCGTGGCGGTTGAGCCTGCCACGGGCGTTGCGCCAACGGCGGGGGCGATGAAGCCATCCATGCCGCCACCGCCTTGAAACAGAAATTTGCCGTTCCAGTTTTCAGGCAGCCGCATTTGGTAGCCAATGTAATACGGCTTGCCGTCTGCGCCTGTGCGCTTTTCCAACTCGCCCGACACCACGCAATGCGCACCAAATTCTACATCAGCGGCGGCGCGGGATGAGCCTGTGAACGCGGCTTGGTCATCGCTGGGTAGCTTGCCTGCGTTCACCCATTGTGCGGAAACCACGCTATCGGCTTGGCGCAACTGGGCGCATTGCTGGGCATTAAAAACAGCAGCCTGAACGCTGCTGGCGGCAAACGCGGCGGCGAGGGCGAAACAGAGTTTTTTGCGGGATAACATGGGAATACACCTTATGGGTTGCGATAAAATGAAAGCGGCGATCGTATCATTTTGCGGGCGGTGGTAGTTTTCAGGCTGCCTTTGACGGATTAGGCAGCCTGAAAACCTTGCCCGCAAATGGTTTTACCAGCTGTCGCGTTTCATCTTATCCAGCTGGCGACGATCGCGCTTAGTGGGGCGACCATCGGGATAAGCGGCGGTGATGCGGCTGGCTTGGTCTAGCAGTTTTTGCGCTTCGCGGCTTTGCGCGGTGGCTTCGTCTTCTTGGTACAGCAAACGCGCTTCGGGCGCGGGGCGGCGTTGCTCGTTGAGCGCCAGCACAGTGAGCTTGTAGGGCAGCGAATTGAGCGTTAAATCAATCACATCGCCCACAACAATATATTTGCTGGTTTTGGCTTTGGCGCCGTTCACGCTCACGCGGTTGAGTTCAATTTGTTTTTGCGCCAAGCCGCGCGTTTTGAAAAAGCGGGCGGCCCAGAGCCATTTGTCTAGGCGCATGGTGGCGGGGGGTTGTTTCATCACGGTGTCCTTGTTGCATTAAACGGGCATATTTTACCAATTTTGCGGGTTGGTATAATCCGCTTCTTTTTATTTTCAGGCTGCCTATATGGATGACAATTTTGACTGGTGGGCGGCGGCGGGGCTGGCGCTGGCGCCGTTGCTGCTGCTGGGGTTGATGCCCAAGAGCCGTGTGCGGGAGCTTTGGCTGCGCGGTTATTTGGGCGTGTTGCTGATTGCGGCGGGGCTGGGCGGCTGTTTGTCGCTGCTGCTGCCGTTGGTGTTGCCGCCCGAGAGCCGTTTTTTGCATGGCTGGCGTTTTTTTTCGCTGCTGTCGGTGTTGCTGCTGATGCTGTCGGCGGGCTTGGTGCTGCTGTTGCCCAAAAGCAGGCTGAAAACGATGCTGGGCAACGGTTTGCTGTGGCTGGCGGGGGCGGTAGCTTTGGTGTTGGCGGCGATTGGGGCGGTGTTGCCTGTGATGCCGACTGTGCCGTTTTTGCTGATTACGTTTACTTGCTGGGCGAAGGCTTCGCCGCGGTTTAAGGCTTGGCTGTATCGCCATCCGAGGTTTGGCAAGATGATGCGGGATTGGCAGGAGAAGCGGGCGATTCCGCGGCGGGGGAAGTATATGGCTTGGGGGATGATGTCACTGTCGTGCGTGGGACTGCTGATTCGGTTTCCCGAGCGCTGGTATGTGGGGCTGAGCGTGGGGGTGGTGTGTTTGTGTGTAGGCGTTTATATGGCGCGGTTTCCCGATGCGTAAGGCAGCCTGAAACGAAGTTTGGCGGCGCTAAAAGGGCTTGGGCGATAGCGTTGGCATCAACAAAAAAGGCAGCCTGAAAACCAGCAAAATGCGTTTTCAGGCTGCCTTTGGCTTGGCAAGTATCATCACGATAATTGCTTCACCAGCTCCACCACCATTTGCGCCGAATGCAGCGCGGCGGTGGCAAGAAATTCATCAAAGCTCATGCTTGCTTCGCTGTCGGCGCTATCGGAAATGGCACGAATCACCACAAACGGCTTGCCCATTTGGTAACAGGTTTGCGCGATGGCGGCGGCTTCCATTTCCACCGCTTGCGGGTTGGCGAATTCGCGACAGATGGTTTCAATGCTGAATGCGTCGTTGATAAATTGATCGCCGCTCACAATCAAGCCTTGGCGAATATTGGCAGCCTGAAAAACCCGCGCGGCTTGCTCGGCGGCGTACACCAAAGTGAGATCGCTGAGATAGCTGGCAGGCTGCTGCGGCACTTGCCCAATGGCATAGCCAAACGCGGTTACGTCCACATCATGATGCGCAACTTGCGTGCCGATAACCACATCGCCCACTTGCAAGCCCTTGCCGATGCCGCCCGCGCTGCCCGTGTTAATCACGCAGTCGGGCGAAAAATGCTCAATCACCAGCATGGTGGCGATGGCGGCGTTCACCTTGCCGATGCCGCTTTGGCATAACACGATGTCTTTGCCGTGCAGCGTGCCCGTGTGGATGGTGGCGGCTTTGCCGAAGCTATGCGTTTTCAGGCTGCCTAACAGCGTTTTCAAATGGGCAACTTCGGCTTCCATAGCGCCGATGATGGCGATGGTGTTGGCAACCAGCGGTTCGCGGCTCATGCAAAAATCTCCGTCCACTCGCCGCGTTTATCCAGCAGATATTGCGCGATTTTTTGCGCGCCTTCTAGGCTGTGGCTCGCCGCCCAACCGCATTGCACCACATTGCAAGCAGGCACTTCTTGCGCCACAACCACATCTTTTAACGTCGCTTCAATCAAATTCAGCGCGTCTTGGTATTCGGGCATATTAAGCAGCGTTACATAAAACCCTGTTTGGCAACCCATGGGGCTGATGTCCACAATTTTATCGCTGTGGTTGCGCGACAATTCCGCCATCAAATGCTCCAACGAATGCAGCGACGGCATTTCCATGTGGTCTTGATTGGGCTGGCACACGCGCAAATCGTATTTATAAATAATGTCGCCATGATCGCCATCGGTTACACAGGCAAGGCGCACATACGGCGCTTTCACTTTGGTGTGATCCAGATTAAAACTTTCCACGTTCATGCGTTTTTCGGCGGTGATTTCGGTCATTGAGTAGTCCTTTTGAATAAGCTAGAAAAGGCGAATTTTACGCGAAAATATCGCATTCAGGCAGCCTGAAAACGAACAAAGTGAGTTTCAGCGAAGCCAAAACGCGCAAAAACCATTGCAAACAATTTACTTGGCCGATGGCTTAGATGCAGCGCGTTTCAGGCTGCCTTTGCGCCCCCATTTTTTCCACAAGAATGGCATCAATTTTGCTTGTTTATTGGCAAACTGAGTGATCAGACTATTTTTGTCATCAGTTCCAAGATTTATCCCCTTTTGTTGCACTTTTTTCCTTTACCCCTGCCCTATTTCGGCAGCCTGAAAACCAACATCCAAGAGAAAATCCAAATGAACAAAAAAACCATCGTCCTCGTGCTCATGAGCCTATTCGCAGTGTACGCCTGCAACGAAGATAATCCCAAATAC
>CAUSAW010000044.1:0-15671 GCA_963529725.1 uncultured Kingella sp.
CGCATCCTTTTTTCGGCGCGTGCGAACTAGTCGCGCTTTGCGCGCCGTCGGACAACGCACGCTTTTTTCCGAAAAAAGGATGCTGCGTTCGGCTGGACGTAGGGGAAGGGCGGCAGTTCCAAACGTTTGTGATGGATTGAGCAAAATAGGCAGCCTGAAAACAGGAGAATGGTTTTCAGGCTGCTTTTTAATGATTTTGTGATGGGAGAAATTAGGCTGTCTTTATTGTTACTTATGCCTTAGACGTTACTTAAAGGCAGCCTGAAAATGGGTTGGAGCGGCGACGGCTCGTCGCCAAAGGGTTGATGCAAGTGCTAGCAGTGGCGTGTTTACCAAGATGTCGGCGAGCCGCCGACGCTCCATGGGGTTGCTTTTCAGGATGCCTTTGTTTACAGGATAAGGCAGCCTGAAACTCAATTCTGCTAACCCAAAGCCTTTGCTATTACACCCAATGCCTTGATTATTTTCAGGCTGCCTTGATTCATCATCAAAGGCAGCCTGAAAGCTTATTGGGCGTGTGTTTGCTATGCGATTGCGTTTAGAAGCGGAATTTTCCTGTGGCTTTGTACCAGCTGGTGTCGTTGCCGTCTTGCAGCGGGGTAATCAGCGTGTCAAACAGGGTTTTTTCGCTGAATTCGCTGCCGTGGCGGGTGATTTGCAAGCAGCGTTGCACGGGCTCGCTGCCGACTACGACGACCATGCGCCCGCCTTCGTTTAGGTGTGCGAGAAGCTGCTCGGGGATGGTTTTCAGGCTGCCGCCGATGTAAATCGCGTCAAAGTGGGCATCGCTGGGCAGGGCATTTAAGCCGTCAATCGCTTTGTATTGGATGTTGTCCAGCTGCAAGCCTTTGAGAATGGCTTGGGCGGCGTTGAGCTGTTGTTCTTCAAGGTCGCAAGTGGTTACATCGTAAGCCAGTTTTGCCAAGATGGCGGTGGCGTAGCCTGAGCCTGTGCCGACTTCTAACACGCGCTCGTGTTTTTTCAATGCCAAGCCTTGCACCATGCGTCCGACGATTTTGGGTTCTAGCATTTTGCTGCCGTTGGGCAGGGGCAGGGAGAGATCGGCATAGGCGTAGCCTTGTTGGTCGGGCTGCACGAATATTTCGCGTGGGATTTCTTGCAGTGCATCCAATACATCAAAATCCAGCACATCCCACGGGCGGATTTGTTGTTCTACCATGTTGAAGCGGGCTTGTTCAAAGTTCATATTGGGCTTTCTTGGGGTGTTGAAAAATGGGGCGATTATAGCATTTTAGCGGGGCGAAGTTGCTGGCTTGTGGGGTTGATTTCTGCTGTTGTGGCAGCCTGGAAATAGGGTTGGAGCGGTGATGGCTCGTTGCCAACAGCTTATTAAACAGGGCGCGGCTGGTTTGCCAAGATGCGAGATGTTGGCGAGCCGCCGACGCTTCATTGGGTTGTTTTCAGGCTGCCTTTGGGGGAGCTTTCAGGCAGCCTGAAAATGGCTGGGTGGTTATGCAAAATGGTGAGCGCTTGGGCATGAAAAAACCTTGCTGTAATAAGCAAGGTTTGCGATGCAAGCACGCCCAAGGGGATTCGAACCCCTGTTGCCGCCGTGAAAGGGCAGTGTCCTAGGCCTCTAGACGATGGGCGCGGAAAGGCGCGAATTATACGGCGATTGCGTTGGGTGTCAAGCTGATGCCTGCTTGCGCCGCGGTGTTGCGCGCGGAGTGTGATAATGGTTAAAGGCAGCCTGAAAACGGGAAATGGTTTTGGGCTGCCTTTTTGTTTTACAACGTAATCGCGGCTTCTAATGCGATGGTGATCATGTCGTTAAACGTGAGTTGGCGTTCTTCGGCGGTGGTGAACTCTTCACGCACGATGTGGTCGGACACGGTGCAGATGGTGGCGGCTTTGGCGCCAAATTCTGCTGCCACGCCGTAGATGCCTGCGGCTTCCATTTCCACGCCAACGATGCCGTATTTGCGCAGGGTTTCGGTCATGGCGGTGTCGGGATGGTAGAACAAATCGGATGAGAATAGGTTGCCCACTTTGGCGTTCACGCCACGTGCTTGGGCGGCGGCGGCAAGGGCTTGCACGATGCCAAAATCGGCAAGGGCGGCGAAGTCGTAGCCATGAAAGCGGATGCGATTGACATTGCTGTCGGTGGATGCGCCCATGCCGATGACCACGTCGCGCACATGGATGTCATCCAACACGGCACCGCATGAGCCGATGCGGATTAGGTTTTTCACGCCGTATTCGGTGATGAGTTCTTTGGCGTAGATGGAGCAAGATGGGATGCCCATGCCGTGTCCCATGATGGAGATGCGTTTGCCTTTGTATGTGCCTGTGTAGCCATACATATTGCGCACGGCGGTTACTTGCTCGGCGTTTTCCAAAAAGGTTTCGGCGATGTATTTGGCGCGCAGGGGATCGCCTGGCATCAAAACGGTTTCGGCGAATGCGCCTGCGGGGGCGGAAATATGTGGGGTTGCCATGATGGGCTCCTTGTGGTTGGTTGGAAGAAATTTAATTTTGTAGAAACTCGTAAACCCGTTTTCAGGCTGCCTATGCTTGTGCGATGCTTGGGCAAGATAGGCAGCCTGAAAATGGGTTAGCAGTTTTGTTTGCCGTAAACATCTTGGCGCAGCATTTCGCGCACGGCGGCATCAAACGCTTGCAACACGTTTTGCGCATCGGCTTCGCTGCTGCCTTTGGCATCCAAATAGAATTTGACTTTGGGCTCGGTGCCCGATGGGCGCACAATCAGGCGGCTGCCGTTGGCAAGGTGGTACACCAAAATATCGTTTTGGCGTTCGGTTTGCAGGTGGTCTATGCTTTGCGCTACGGCGTGGCCGCCGATTTGGCTGGGGGGATTTTGCCGCAGGGCAGTCATCAGTTTGCCAATGTCGGCAAGGTCGCTGACGCGGATGGAGATTTGCCCGCTGGTGTATGCGCCGAAGGTTTGCGCGAAATCGCGGGCATGATCCAGCAGGGTTTTGCCTTGCGCTTTCAGGCTGCGTACTAGGTCTAAGAACACAATGGCGGCGGAAATGCCGTCTTTGTCGCGCACTTTTTCGGGGTCAACCAAATAGCCGAGTGCTTCTTCAAAGCCGTAAAGCAGATTGGGCGCTTTGGCGATGTATTTGAAGCCGGTGAGCGTTTCTTCGTTGGCAAAGCCGTATTTTTGCGCAATTTGCGCCAGCGCGGGGGAGGAGACGAGCGAGCAGGCGAGCGTGCCTGTTTTGCCTTGATTTTTTTGCGCCAGATACCAGCCCAAATAGCAGCCGACTACGTTGCCGTGCAGGGGTTTCCAGTTGCCGTGTTCATCGGGGATGGCAACGGCAAGGCGGTCGGCATCGGGGTCGTTGGCGATGATGAATTCGGCGTTTTCTTTTTTGGCTAACGCGATGGCGAGATCTAACGCGCCTTTTTCTTCGGGATTGGGGAAGGCGACGGTGTGGAAGGTGGGGTCGGGGTCGGCTTGCTCGGCAACGATGTGCGGCAGCGGCAGCTTGGCGGCGGCAAGGGTTTTGAGCAGCACTTCTTTGCCCACGCCGTGCATGGCGGTGTAAACGTAATTCAGGCTGCATTCGGGCTCTTGCGCCAGCGCGGCGGTTTTGGCGATGTAGGCTTCAATCACTTCTTCGCCGAGTGTTTCGTAGTCGCTGCTGCGGGGATATTGGTTGATGGGAGTGTGCGTGGCGCGGTCAATCAGCGCGGCGATTTGTTCATCGGCGGGGGAGACGATTTGCCCGCCGCCGTTGCTTTTGCCCAGATAGACTTTGTAGCCGTTGTCGGCTGGGGGATTGTGGCTGGCGGTTACCATCACGCCTGCGCTGGTGTTGAAATGCTGGATGGCGTAGGCGAGCACGGGGGTAGGCAGGTTGCGCGGCAGCAGGCGGGTTTTGATGCCTGCGGCTGCCATGATTTCGGCGGTATCGCGGGCGTAGATGTCGGAATTTTTGCGCCCGTCGTAGCCGATGACGATGCTGGGGTTTTGCGGGTCAAATTGCAGGATGTAGTCGGCAAGCCCTTTGGCGGCTTGGGCAACGAGCACGCGGTTCATGCCCATGCTGCCGGCTTGTTGTTTGCCGCGCAGGCCTGCGGTGCCGAATTGCAGGCGGCCGTTGAAGCGGGCTTCTAGCTCGGCGAGTGCGGCGGCATCGTCTGCTTGGGCGGCGGGAATTAGGGCTTCCAGTTCGGCGCGTGTTTCGGGATCGGGGTCTTGGGCGAGCCAGTTTTGCGCTTGGGCGAGGTAGGTCATGGTGATTTCCTTTGTAGCTGTTGAGGAAGGGGGATTTTAGCTTAATTTGGGGTGGTTTGGGGGCGGGGGGATTTTATGGTTTGTGGGGTTTCAGGCTGCCTTTAGGGGGGTGTGGCGGCGAGCCGCCTCCGTTTCATTTGTTGCTGTTTCATTTTAAGTTTTCAGGCTGCCTGAAACGGCGTTGGCAACATGTGCTTACGCTATGGCTTATTTTCAGGCTGCCTTGTAAACCGTGTGCGCAGCGAAGCTGCACAACCTACGGTTAAACCCGTTTTCAGGCTGTCCATTCGCTTTTCAGGCGATATTTGTGCGAGAGCTTGCGGGCGCGGCGATACCACGCTTGGGCGGCTTGTTTGCTTGGAGCTTGGCTGCTGGCGTAGTTGAGCGTGATGAAGTCTTGCAGCAGTTGGGCTAAATCGGGGGTGAGGCGTTCGGTTTGCGCCAGCTCGGTTTGCAGTTCAACTGCGCCAAGTGCGGCAAGATTGGGAAAGCTGTTGCCCAGCAGGCGGCGTTTGAGCAGCATAAAGCCGTCGGCGAGGGGGGCGATGTCTTGTTTACGCGAGCGCCGCCACCACCAGATGATGGGAATCAACACGGGCACGCTGCCGATGATGAGCAGCAGCAGGGAGCTGAATTTGCTTACGCCGCCCAGTCCCAATAATGAAAACAGGCTGTTTTGCTGGGCGTTGTCAAAGTTCACCACCCAGCGTTGCCAGTAGATTTGGCTTTGGCTGGTGAATCGGCTCCATGCGCTTAGGTTGCTGACTAATTCGTTGATTTCTTCGGCGGGGAGGGCGTTGTCCACGCCGCCGTCCACGCGGCTGATGGAGACGGCGGCGGTGGGGTCTACGCGTTTCCAAACGTTGCGCTCGGGCAGCCACACTTCTGCCCATGCGTGGGCATCTTTGCTGCGAATTTGCCAAAAGCCGCCTTGCTCGTTCCATTCGCCGCCTTGATAGCCTGTTACCACGCGCGCGGGCACGCCTGCGGAGCGCATTAGGGTTACAAAAGCATCGGAGTAGTGTTCGCAAAAGCCTTGCTTGGTTTTAAACAGAAATTCGTCGGTGGGGCTGCCGGTTTGCAATACGGGCGGTTTGAGGGTGTAAACGAATTTTTGTTTGTTGAAATACTGATAGGCAGCCTGAATAAAGCGGCTGGTGTCGCCGCCTGCTTGTTGATAAAGCGATTGGGCGAGGGCTTTGGTTTGCGGGTTGCCATCAATTTGGGTGTACATCCGCATTTCGGTGTTGTCTAGCTTTTGGGTGAGCTCGTCGGTGGCGTTGGCGCGCAGCGTTATGCCACGCACGCCTTGACGGCTATACACGCGCAACACGTCGCCCAGTTCTTGCACGATGCCTGTTTCTTGGCGGCGCGAGGGGTAATCGAGCGCGGGGATGCGCCCTTTGGTGTCTTCAATCACGATTTGATAGGAAACATCTTGCGTGGGGCGGTTGCCGCGGGCGGGGAATGCACCGTCCATCATGCCGCGCGCGGCGTGCCATTCGCCCGTTTCGTCGCGGTCTATCATCACCATCACGCGCCAATACAAATCTTGTGGGCGAGGGTAGTAGTTGTTGTTAAACGTGGCGGTAAAGGCAGGCTCGTTGCTTTGCACCAAATCGCCGATGCTGCCCGGTTTCATGCTTTCGGAAATGCCTGTGGTGGATTGGTTGCTGGGGTTTTGCGGAATGCCCCACAGCGGCGATTCTTTGCGCGGCATGGTGATGAACAGCAAAATCATCGGCAACAGGGTGAGCGCGAAGCCGATAAGGCTTTGTTTCAGCGCGGTTTTGAGGTCTAGCTCGTTGAGAATGGCGAGCGCGACGGCGATGAGCGTTAGGCAAACGAGTACCCACGCGCCCACCAGCATGCTTTGGTTAAACAGCACTGCGCCTGTGAGCAGGAAAATTTGCACCAGCGCGGCAACTTGCCAATCGCGGCGGGTGCGCCCTTCGTAGGATTTGAGCGCACCAAGCAACAGCAGTAGTGCCATGCCACCTTGCAGCCCCACAAACGAGCCCACTTGCAGCATCACCAGCGCCACCACCAGCGCGAGCATCAACACGAGCTGCCACGTTGCCATTTTGCGCACACCAAAAAACAGCAGCAGGATGCGAATCGCCATCATCAGGATAAAGATAACGGACACCACAAAGGGTAGCTCGCTGAGAATGGGCAGGGACACGCAGAACAGGGCGAGCTGGTTGGCAAGGATGGCTTTGAGGTCGGGGTCGGCGTTGAGATAGGTGGGGTTGGCGATGAGCATGGTGGGGGTGGATGTTGGGCTGGTGGGATGTTGATGCAGCCTGAAAAGGGGGTGAACTGGGCTGGGATGGGGTGAAAGGGAATGGGCGGTATTTTAATGGTTTTGGTGGGTTTCAGGCTGCTTTTGTGCATGGCAAGGGCAACCTGAAAACGGTGGGGCGTTGTTTAATGGGGAGAACCGACAAGGCAGCCTGAAAACGGGTTTTTGTTTTCAGGCTGCCTAACCGTTTTCAGGCTGCCTAATCTTTCACATTAACAAACAATATCGGCAATATCGCGGCATTGCCCGCAATCATCGCCAGCGGTATCCATTGGATGCCGATGCGGGCGGTGGCAAACAGCGCGGCAAGGTAAACCAGCGTGGACAGCACGGAAATCACGGCGATGCGTTGGTTTTTGCCGTGGTAAAACAGATGGTTCACCAGCAGATAATAGGGTAGCGTAAGCCCGAAGCCGAGCAGAAACAGCGCGGCGTAATACTGGCTGCCTGCGTAGGGCGCGCCCAGCAGCCATGTGAACAGCGCATTGGGCAGCAACCATGCGATAACAGCAGGAATGGGGCTGATGGCAAGGCTGGCCAGCGCCAAGCGGCGGATTTTGGCGGCGTTCAGGCTGCCTTGTTTGATGGCTTGATAATAATGCGGCACGGTGGCTTTGTTGGCAGCGAGCAAAAGAATGCTGAGAATGCTGGCCAGCTGCAAGCCTGCGGCGTAGATGCCCAGCTGCTCGGGGGCGTAGTGTTGATGGATAACGATGCGGTCTAGCTGCCCTTTGATAAAGCCGCTGGCGTGGTGCAGCACCAGCGGTAAACCAAAGGCAAAGATGTATTGGGCAGCCTGAAACAGGCGGCGCAGGCTGGGGCGATGGCGGGTTTTGGGGATAACGGCATAGGCGGCGAGTGAGACGGCGGCGTTGCCCAGCAGCAGCGCGGCAAAGCGGACAGCGATGGGCGCGTTGTGGGTGGTTTCCAGCAACGCAACGGTGAGTAAGCTAGTGAGCACGCCGCTGGCGGTTTGGATAAGCGTGTACGACAGGGCGCGTTTTTGGCATTGGCGATAGGCAAGCTGCACGCCCAACACGCTTTGTGCGGCGGCGGCGCACGTTACCGCAGCAAGGTTGATGGACTGCGCGGCAGCGGCAACGCCCAGCGCAATCAGTGTAACCAGCGCGGTGTAGCCATAGCCCGCCAACATCACGCTGGGCAAATTGCGCTTGCCGTACACATAAAAATAGCGCGTGAGCGCACCATCTTGGCTTAGGCTCAACACGATAATCAGCAGAGAAAACAGCGTTTGCCAATACGACAAATCGCCAAAGCCCGCCGCACCAAATTTGCGCGTGAGATACGGCAGCAGCAAAAACGGCAGGGCTTTGGCGGCGAGTTCGCCGATAAGGTAGATAAGGCTATCTTTTAGGAGTTTCATGGGCAGCCTGAAAATGGGCAAAGGGGCTTGGAGGATGAGTGTGAAATTGTATCAGACGGGTTGGGTTGCGTGGTTTGGCGAAAGGCAGCCTGAAAAGCCTTAAACCGATTTTCAGGCTGCCGTAAAGCAATGAAATCGCATGATTTGATTACATTGCAGCGCATTGATTAAGCTACGAAAAAAGCAGCCTGAAAACCCATAAATCCCCCTTTTCAGGCTGCCTACCATCCCACCCCAATCCATATCCCACCCAATCCCCCATTCATCATCTCTGTCAAATTATGTTAATATCGCGAGTGCGATTTATTCGCATTTCTTTTAACAAAACGAGGTAATTATGAACCCCCCACTCTTTAAGCTCTCCGTATTAACGCTGACATTGGTAGCGGGCTATGCCCATGCCGATGATGCGCCTGCTGAGCAAAAACAAGAATTGCAAAACATCACCGTTAAAGGCGACATCTCCACCCGCCGTGTTACCACCAAAAAAATGGACGAATCCACGTCCACCGACATGAAAGACGTGCTGTTCAACGAGCCGTCGATTAACTTTGGCGGTGGCAATGCCACTTCGCAATGGGTGTCCATTCGCGGCATGGGGCAAGACCAAATTGATATGAAAGTGGACGACACCTATTCCGATTCGCAAATTTTCCACCACAATGGGCGCTTTTTATTAGACCCCAGCTTGGTGAAAGTGGTGGGCGTGCAAAAAGGCACAGGCTCGGCATCGGCAGGCATCGGCGCCACCAGCGGCGCGATTGTTGCCAAAACGGTTGATGCAGCAGATTTGTTGCGTGATGGGCAAGATGTGGGCTTTAAAGTGAACGCAGGCGTGAGCAGCAACAAAGGTTACAGCCGCGGCGCAACGGTTTACGGACGCTTTGGCGGTTTGGATGCTTTGGTGTCGGGCAACTGGGTAACCGAGAAAAACTACAAAGCAGGCAATGGCTATCGCAGCACAACAGGCAATAAAGTGAACGGCAGCGCCATCGGACAACGTGGCTTGCTCGCCAAATTTGCCTACAATTTCAACGAAAACCATCGCGCCGAATTAAGCCATCGCCAAGAAAAAACCTATGGCGAGCGCAATTTGCGCGAAGAGTTTGATTTCGCACAAGCAGGGCGCATCGCCACCAATAGCCCGCGCTATCGCATCTTAACGCAAGACACCACCAATCTATCCTACGATGGCAGACAGCTTGGCGCATTAGGCAGCCTGAAAGCCAATGTGTATGTGCAAAACATCAAACGCGAAGAACCAGGCGTATCGTCTGTTAACAAATTGGTTACGCATGGCGCTAATGTGGGCTTTGACACGCCGCTGTTTGGCAAGCACACGCTGAAATACGGCATCAACTGGCGCAAGCAAGAAAGCAAGCCCAATAGCATCGCCGCAGGGCGCGTGCACGAAGAAAAAACCGATTACGGCATCTACGCCGAAGGCATTTGGGACATTTCGCCCGTAACGCTGACCACAGGCTTGCGCTACGATCACTACAAAGCGCAGTTCTCGGGCAACAGCAAAAGCTCGGGCAGCAAAATCAACCCCAGCATCGGCATTATTTGGGATGCCACGCCCGATTTATCGTTTAATGCCAATTTAAACTACGCCAGCCGCAGCCCAAGATTGTATGAAGTGATGCTGGCAGGCAGCCGCGCCGTGTATGCCGATTCTGGCTTAAAAGCAGAACGCGCGCGCAATGCCGAAGTGGGCTTTAAATACAAATTAAACGATGCCTTTATGATTGAAGGCAGCTATTTTGATCAGCAGATTAAAGATGTCCAAGCCACCCGCTCGCTGGGGCGCAACAGCTTTTTGAATTACAACGGCGGCACGCTGAAAAACCGCGGCTACGAATTTTCCACATCCTATCGCTGGAACGGCTTAACCGCCCGCGCAGGCGTGGCATACAACAAGCCCAAAATTGACAGCGCCAATATTGATTCGTTGGTAACCTTTGTTCCCGTGGGGCGCACATGGACAGCAGGCTTGTCCTATCAATTTGCCAACCCTAATCTGGAAATCGGCTGGCGCGGACGCTTTGTGCAACGCACCGAACACGCCGCTTATCAACGCGGCTCAGGCGGTGGCACCAAACGCCCAGGCTGGCGTAAACGATATTTATCTGAACTGGAAACCGCTGAAAGACAAGGACAATTTGAATGTGAACCTTGCTGTGCACAATGTGGGCAACAAATACTACAAATCGCACACCCAGCGCGAAAGCACCAACGGCAGCTCGTTGCCCGAAGCGGGGCGCGATGTGCGCTTGGGCATGAATTATCGTTGGTAGCGCTTAATGCGCGTTTGGTAGGGCTGTTGAAATATCGTTTTCAGGCTGCCTGAAAAAGAGCTGCCCAGCCCTGCCGATTATTTTGTTCACAAAAAAGGCGCTGATTAACTGCTTAGGCAGCCTGAAACTGTTAAAATCGCGCCTTTTTCTTTTCCTAAAATCGGAATCAATCTCATGAAACACTCTTTAATCGCACTTTTCACCCTTGCCGCGCTCACCGCGTGCAATCCTTCGCAACAACAAGCTAACCAAGCCAGCCAAGCCGCTGCTTCGCAAGCGCAAGACAAATCGGACAAGCCCGATTATTCGCCCTTAAAACCGCATGATATTCAAGGCGAAAAAGTAACCGTGAAAACCGTGCGCGGCGATGCCGTTGTGCCGAAAAATCCGCAAAATGTTGCCGTGTATGATTTAGGCGCATTGGACACGCTCACCGCATTGGGCGTGCCCGTGGGCGCAACGATAGACCGCTCTATGCTGCCTTATCTGCAAGGCGCGTTTGACAAGGCGCAACACGTTGGCACGCTGTTTGAGCCGAATTATGAAGCGCTGGGCGCGTTTAAACCGCAGCTGATTATCATCGGCAGCCGCACCAACAAAGCCGCCCAGCAGCTAAACGAGCTGGCGCCCACCATTGAAATGACGGCGGACACCAAAAACATGCGCGAAAGCACCAAAGAGCGCATTGATGCTTACGCGCAAATTTTTGGCAAACAAGCCGAAGCGGATAAGCTGAAAGCTGATATTGACAAAGCCTTTGATGAAGCCCGCGCCGCCGCGCAAGGCAAGGGCAAAGGCTTGGTGATTATTGTGAGCGGCGGCAAGTTATCGGCGCAAAGCCCTGGCTCGCGCTTGGGCGGCTGGCTGCATCACGACATCGGGCTAGAGCCTGTGGACAGCAGCATGAAAGAAGGCTCGCACGGCATGCCGATTTCGTTTGAATACATTAAAGAGAAAAACCCCGATTGGCTGTTTGTGCTAGACCGCACCGCCGCCATTGGCGAAGAAGGCAAAGCCGCGCAAGATGTGTTGAACAACCCCATCGTGGCAGAAAGCACCGCATGGAAAAAAGGGCAGGTGGTGTATTTGGACAGCAGCGCTTATCTTGCCGCAGGCGGCGCGCAACAATTGAAAACCGTTGCCACGCAAGCTGCCGAAGCGTTTAAAAAAGCCAAATAGCATTAAGGCAGCCTGAAAAAAGGATTGCTGTGGGTTGAATGGTTGGAGCGATGCCAACCGCAATCCGCAGCGGAAAACCTTTTTCAGGCTGCCTTTTAGTGCGTCGCAAAAGTATTTCTTACAAAAGACAGCCTGAAAACCCCATGCAACGTTTATTCCCACTCCTGCTTGCCCTGTTGGCATCCGTTGCCTTCGCCCAAGCGCCCGAAAGTCGCGCCATGCCCAAAGACAATTTACCCACCGCCATTTTGATTGACGACAGCCCTATCGCCGCAGACGGCGGCAGCATGATGTTGCGCATCCAAACCGCATCAGGCGCAAAACGCAGCTATCTGCGCCACCGCAGCCTAGAAGCGCAAGGCACGCCTGCTTACAACCGCCTAACCGACGACAGCGGACACACGCTTAGCGCCGCCGAAAAAGCCGCGCTATTTGCCCGCCTGCGCGAACTGCGCGCCACGCTGGATAACGACGGCAAGCGTTATTTAGATGATTTTTTAGACGAAACGCCGAAGTAACACCAATGCCACCGTTTACCCTGCTTTGTACCATTCGTTTCACCAACAAGGTTTTAGCTCCGCTGAACTTCGTTTCAGGCTGCCGCTGATTGATTACGCCGCCACTTGCTATCGCCCACATTTTGTTGCCGATAATTCAGGCGAATATCTGGGTGTGGAATTTATCAGCGGCGAAGCGTCTGCTGCCAACCAAGACATAGCAGTTGAAGTGAAGCCTTTGTTTGATGTGGATTATTCGCCGCTGTTGCAGCGTGGGGCGGTGTTCGCGATTATGGAAGCGGGTCGGTGCGTGGGCATGGGGCGTGTGGATGAAGTGCGTTTTTAGGCTGCCGTTTAGCGCGCCATCGCGTTCGCATAAAATTGTTCACAAGATTGTTGACAAGATTGTTCATGGCAAAGCCGCCGCGCCCTTGTTCCCATATCATCAAGCCATATAGGCAGCCTGAAAACCAGAAACCCAAACTCAAACTCAAAATGACTCCCAAAATTCTCTATATTCTCTCCTTGCTCCTTGTTGCCGTGTTGTTTATTGCCAGCCTATCTGTTGGGGTGGCGAATTTTCATTGGGCGGATTTGCTTTCAGGCAGCCTGAACGATAGCAGCCATTTGCTCATTATCAGCCGCCTGCCGCGCACCTTTGCCATTGTGTTGGTGGGCGCGTCTATGGCGGTGGCGGGCACGATTATGCAAATTTTGTTGAAAAACCGATTTGTTGAGCCTTCTATGGTGGG
Organism: uncultured Kingella sp.; assembly: GCA_963529725.1. Classification (GTDB taxonomy): domain Bacteria; phylum Pseudomonadota; class Gammaproteobacteria; order Burkholderiales; family Neisseriaceae; genus Kingella_B. The sequence goes on from CAUSAW010000044.1 coordinate 12,643, forward strand.
CGCGAGCCAATCGGCGGCGCTGGGCTTGCTGCTGATGGCGTTGTTTGCGCCTTCTGCCGCGTTGCTGCTGAAAATGAGCGTTGCTGCGGTTGCTGCGTTGTTGGGGATGCTGGCGTTTATGGCGTTGTCGCGCCGCTTGCAGCCATCGGCGCAATTGCTGGTGCCCTTGGTGGGCATTATTTTTGGCGGCGTGATTGATGCGGCGGCAACGTTTATCGCGTATGAAACCGAAATGTTGCAGATGCTGAATGTGTGGCAAAGCGGCGATTTTTCGGGCGTGTTGCTGGGGCGCTATGAGCTATTGTGGGCAACGGGCGCATTGGCTCTGTTTGCCTACATCATCGCCGATCAGCTCACGATTATTGGTTTGGGCGATAGCGTGGCGGCGAATTTGGGGCTTAACCGCGATGCGGTGCTGTGGGTAGGGCTGCTGATTGTGGCGCTGATTATGGCTTTGGTGGTGGTTACGGTGGGCAATATTCCGTTTATCGGCTTGGTGGTGCCCAATATTGCCAGCCGCTTGCTGGGGGATAAACTGCGCGCCAGCCTGCCTGCGGTGGCGTTGCTGGGCGCGGTGTTGGTGCTGGTGTGCGATTTGATTGGGCGGCTGATTGTGTTTCCGTTTGAAATTCCCGTGGCAACGGTGTTTGGCGTGGTGGGCACGGTGTTGTTTTTGCTGTTGCTGCGCGCGCCACAGCGTGGTTAGCCCGCTTGATAGGCAGCCTGAAACTAGGGTCTGTTAACAATCAGTCTTGCGGCGGTATTTTGGGTAAAAATCCACGTCTGCCGCGTCAAAAATGCTCGCAAGGTGTCCAACCTTGCTGCGCTTTTTTCCTTGCATACACGCGGATTTTTCCCTTAAAAAACCGCTTCGCAAACTGAATGCCAACAGACCCTAGGGCTGGTGTTTTTGTTTCATCATCTCAAATCAATCCGCGCCATTTGGGCGCATAGATGCTTAGTTATGTCTCAATCCACAAAAATTATTCTGATTTTATCCGCCACGCTGATTGCTTCTGCTGCGCTGTTTTTAACTTGGCAGGCGCAAGGCTCGTGGGAATTTGTGTTGCAACTGCGCGGTAAAAAGCTGGCGGCTTTGCTGCTGGTGGCTTATGCCGTGGGCGTGTCCACTCTGTTGTTTCAAACGATTACCAATAATCCGATTCTCACGCCGTCTATCTTGGGCTTTGATTCGCTGTATATTTTTTTGCAAACGGCGCTGGTTGCCACGCTCGGCGGGCTGGGCTACGCGCAAATTGCGCCCTTGGGCAAGTTTTCTTTGGAATTGGGCGCGATGCTGGGCGGCTCGCTGCTGCTGTTTAGCTTGTTGCTCAAACAAAGCGGGCGCGATTTGGCGCGGATGATTTTAATCGGCGTGGTGTTTGGCGTACTGTTTCGCAGCTTGTCTAGCTTGCTGCAACGGCTGATTGACCCCGAAGAATTTGCTGTGGCGCAATCGGCAACCTTTGCCAGCTTCAATAGCGTGAACACGCAAATGCTGGCGTATAGCAGCGTGTTGATGCTGATTAGCGTGCCGTTTTTATGGCGCGAACGCTATCGCTTGGATGTGCATTTGCTTGGGCGCGATCAAGTCATCAATTTGGGCATTCATTATCAGCGCCACACGCTGTGGATTTTGTTTTGGATTGCGCTGCTGGTGGCTTCTGCTACGGCAACGGTGGGCGTGGTGAGCTTTTTTGGGCTGCTGGTGTGCGCGCTGACTAATGCATTTTCAGGCAGCCTGAAACACAGCATTCGTTTGCCGATTGCGTTTTTAACCGCGGCGATTATGCTGGTGTTGGGGCAGGCGGTGTTTGAACACTTGCTGGGCATGAAGGCGGTGTTGAGCGTGGTGATTGAATTTGCGGGCGGCTTGGTGTTTTTGTGGCTGGTGTTGAAAAAGGGCAAGGCAGCCTGAAAACGCGCTTTGCTGTTCCATTATTTATTTTCTGCACGGCGCATCCATGCGGTGCGCTGGATGATTCAGGTAGCCTAATATGATTAAGATTGAAAACGTATCCCATCAAATCAACCATCAAACCATTTTGAATAATGTTTCGCTGGATATTCCGCAAGGCGGCATCACGGCGTTGATTGGCGCAAACGGCGCGGGCAAATCCACGCTGTTGTCGTTTATGGCACGTCTGCGCCCGCTGGTTTCAGGCAGCATTGCTTACAACGGGCGCGATTTGGCAAGCACGCCCACCGCCGAAGTTGCCAAGATGCTGGCGATTTTGACGCAAGAAAACAGCATCCACAGCCGCATTGCCGTGCGCGATTTGCTGCTGTTTGGGCGCTATCCTTATCACCAAGGGCAGCCCACCGCCGAAGATCAAGCAATTGTGGACAACGCGCTGGTGGAATTTCAGCTGCAAGATTTGGCGCATCGTTATTTAACCGAGCTATCGGGCGGGCAACGCCAACGCGCGCTGATTGCAATGGTGTTTTGCCAGTCCACCGAGTATGTGTTGCTGGATGAGCCGCTGAATAATTTGGATATGTATTACGCGCGCAATCTGATGCAATTGCTGCGCCAATTGGCGCACAGCCAGCAGCGCACGATTATTGTGGTGTTGCACGACATCAATATGGCGGCGGCGTATGCCGACCATGTGGTTGCCATGAAGCAGGGGCAGGTGTTGTTTTCAGGCTGCCCTGATGAAGTGTTTACCGTGCCGAATATTCAGGCGGCGTTTAATATGGAAGTGGATGTGTTGGATTGCAAAGGGAAAAAATTAATTGTGCATCATTTTTGATGCGGCGATTTTTGATGCGACGACTGGGGAGGGATGGCAGCCTGAAAGCCGCAGGCTTCAACGAAGTTAAAATAGATTGCCCGAGAAAAAACTGTTTGGTGGAAATGCCAAACGGTTTTGGTTTTTTCAGGCTGCCTTTGGGGGATTGGAAACCGCGTGCGTCGCTTGGGCGACACACCCTACAATGCAGGCTACGCTTGCTACGCCTGCTTGTCATTAAATGAACACATCGCCTTACGCCAAAAAACCATCACAATTGCCGCCGCGATGATG
>CAUSAW010000045.1:0-15292 GCA_963529725.1 uncultured Kingella sp.
AACCTGTGTTTCGGTTTCAGCTGTCGAAGGATAGGCTTTTTTTGCAAAGGTCTCAAGCTGTGTAGCCTTTTAAAAATTGTTTTGCAGATTTAACACCTTCTTTTTTAATGATTTTTCTAACCGATTGATAAGCCTTACCAATACTTCCTTTATCCCTTATTAGCATACGAAAACCCTTGAAATAAAGGATGAAGGATCTAATTATCTTTTCCAATTTTATGAGTGGATTAAAAAGTTTGATTACCCATAAACTTTTATAAATTTTCTCTCTATCATTCAGCTGCTTATTTTTAAATGTTAATTCTCGTTCATTTGCTATATATGTATTAATTTCATTTTTTAAAACAGAGATTTCCTGATTTGTATAATTCATTTCACGAATCAGATCATAATAGCCAAGACCATAGGATATAAATAATTGCTTATTTTTATCATACACTCTTTGCCAACTTTCTTTATCTAGCATACTATTTTTCAATAATGAATCAGTTAATGATGATTGATCTTTTCTTTTCCTGTAATAAAAAAGAATAGTTGGCAACTTAATAGCACGCCCCCCATCTTTCAATAACCTTATCCAAAAATCCCAATCTTCATGGGTTTTTAAAGTCTCATCAAAACCATTAGCGCTTCTATAATCATCAGAATAATGCACAGCAAAAGCTGGAATATGATTGCCTTTTAATAAGGTTTTAAAATCCGTATATTCGGGCAGATTCCATTCTCCAGTTTGCGCATCAAAAAATTCTGCTCTTGAATAAACCAATTTGCACTCAGGATTTTTTTCAAGCACATCAACGCATGATTGAATATATTCGGGATGAATTACATCATCAGCGTCTAAGAAGCAAAAATATTTCCCATGCGCCAATTGAGCAGCATGATTACGAGCTGAAGATAGTCCACGATTATCTTGGGCAGAGTATATAATATCAGAGCGACCTGTTAGCAAATCTTTTAGGTACTCAGCGTCCTCGGGTGATGAGCCATCATCCACAATAACAATTTCTATATTAGGATACGTCTGCGCATCTATAGATGTAATTGTTTCTGCAATGTAATTCTTACAATTGTAATAAGGCACCATTATTGAGACAAGAGGATAAGAAATCATTAACTTACTCATGCTTTTACCCCAAAGGTAATCATAGACTTAATGGTTAGTCTTACTTTTATAAACCTTCAATAAATCAATAAATATTTATAAATTAGGCTTAGACAATACCCTCATATTACTATGTAACGATCTATATTCATCTGAAGACATTTTAGGAAAATAGCCATCAATATTTTCCAAAGTAGAAACAAAATGATGCCAACTATGCCTGTTTTCCAATATATCTTTGCTATATTCCCATGAACTTACAAGCATATCTTTCTTTTGTAGAATATTATTAATCTTTTTAAGATTAACATTAATAAGTTGGTTATCGCTTAATAGAACTTGTGGGCTAAGTAATTCAGCAATTCCTCCAACATCATATGCAATAGCAGGAATACCCGATGCAATAGCCTCAATTAACACATTAGGAAGTCCATCATAACCCGATGTATACAAGAATGCAGAAAATTTATTTTCCAGTAAAATTTGATTGAATGAATTATATTTTCCAAAATATTTTATATTGGGTAATGATTTAAGTTTTTCTAATTCATTAGCGCACTGCGGATCGCACTCCCCATAAACGTGAAAGGTTTTTTTAGGCATACGTTTAGCTATATCATATAAAATGCTGGGACGCTTTTGCGATGCAATTCTACTTGCCCATAAAATAGGAGCGTTTTCAGTTATATTGATAGTATTTATATTTCCTAAAAATGGAAAATACACTGTGTGAACCAGTTCAGAATCCAGCCCTGTAGTTTCTTCTATCACTCTAGGGTACCATTTTGTATCACAAAATATCCCCGCAAGAAATTGATATGTATCTCCTAAATATTTAGGAGCATAACCAAATGAATAATTATCATCTATCTTATCCTCGCAAAAAATGCTTACAAATAGATTCTTATTCATTGCTTTAAATAAAGAGCCATAATGCTTACTTACAAACCAGCCTAAGTCTGAGTTAATATTATGAATGGTCTGCGCCGAGCTTTGCAGTAAAATGCGCGCCAGCAATTCAGCTTGTTGGTTTTCATTTAGATTGCGAGCAAATAAAGACAAATCTAAATGTTTTGCACTATCTGGGAGCTTATATAACCAAGTTGAGTTCGCTTCTAGAGTGGTAATAAGTAATATTTTATAGTTTTTTTCATGGCATGCATTGATATGGTGAAGCAAACCCAAATCTGCCCCACCCCTTTTTAACCAAGGTGCCAAAAAAATCACATCAAAATCTAGATTACGCAAATTTTTTATAATAGCATCATAAGATTGACCAATACTAGTAGGATTTAAATCAGTAGATGGGTCATATATTTGAGTGGATATTTGATGAATAAAATCATTGGTCGGTTGCAGTAAGAACTCAAACTGAGATAGATCACGAAGCTCTTCAAAGAGAAAATTATTAATAGTGTTTGCACTAGAATTGGTGGTGTTTTGCGGATCTAACCACCATTGGCGCCGTTCAATTTTATTTCCAATAGTTATGATTTGTGATTTAAATTCATTGTTGGGTAGAAGTTTGGAAATAGGTCTTAAAAAAATCTTCCATACTACGCGAACAATGGATTTAATCATTGATTTGATATTTTTATTAAATTTTGATTTGATATTACTTTTTGGCATGATAGACCTTAGTGATGAATAGTGTCAAAAAATGCGGATGGCGGAGTTAAAGATTGAAGTGCAACATGTTCCAACAACATGGAATTGTGCTTTCTTCTATAAAATAGATATGTATTATCAACGGGTTCTATTTCAATTTTTTGAGCAATACATCTTAAATTAAAGTCCCAATCTTCAAAAACAAATTTATTATTTCTATTAATTATCTCGTTATAAAAAAGATCCCTATATATGGATATATGCCCAAATGATGCACTATTCCAATAATGGGTATTAATTAGCTGAGGAATGGGAATACCACTACTTGGTTTTATGATTTGAGTTGCATTATTTTTGCCGAAAGAAATAACATATTTAGGGAAGCACAAAACGCGATTGCGTATCTTTTTTTGATGCTTCAATGCTTCATACACCCAGTTTTTACTTAGAAAATCATCACCATCTAGAAAGCCCACATAATCAGTTTTTACTAGATCAATTCCAGAATTGCGAGAGGCGGCAAGTGATTTAAATGCTACCTCAACAATTTGATCATTTTCGTTACCAAATTTTGAAATGAAATTTTGAATAATATTTTTTGTTGATTCAGCAGGTGAGTCCAATACGCAAATAAGGTCTAATCCCTTGTTTTTGGAATGCATATAATCTCGCATCCTTTGAAAGCCCAATAGACTTTTATGCGCAAGAATGCCCTCATTATGAAAAGTCATAATGATAGTGGCTTCCGAGCGATATTGTTTTGATGAAGACATGCAAAACTCCTTTTGATAAAAATCCGCGTATTGTACCAAATTATCAAGTAGTTCCTAAATTCAATTTCAGGCAGCCTGAAAAATAGTGCCAATCGTTAAAATTATGTTGCGCCCATCCCACCATCCACGGCATTCCCCGCCTAATCGGCAGCCTGAAAACACCAATCAATGCTAAAATTCGCCCATCAAAAAAACATCAAAAAAGAGAACAAAATCATGACTAAACAATACGATGTCGTCATCATCGGCGCGGGGCCAGCGGGTTCAATTGCTGCTCTGTTGCTTAGGCAACAAGGGTTCAGCGTTTGCGTGATTGAAAAGCAACATTTCCCGCGCTATGTTGTTGGCGAAAGCCTGCTGCCGCTGGGCATGGACGTATTGGAAGAAGCAGGCGTATTGCACATTATTGAAAACGAACCCTTCCATCTGAAAAACGGCATCGCGTTCACCTATCAAAACCACTACACCGCCTTTGATTTTCGCCACAAACACGGCAAGGGCAAAAATTTTGCGCTACAAGTGGATCGCGCGCGCTTTGATCAAATTCTTATCCACCAAGCGCAAAAGCGTGATGCCGATGTGCATTTTGGCGAAGCAGTTATCAATATGGACAACAGCAACACGCCTGTGCAACTGCTTATCCAGCAAAACAGCGGCATTCAATATCCGCTAAGCGCCCGATTTGTGCTGGATGCCAGCGGCTATTTTCGCGCTGTGCCACGTTTGCTGGGTTGGGAAATCACGCAAGGCATCACGCAACACAACGTTTACCACACCCAAATCAACGACTGCATCACGCATCCCAAATTTGACCGCAACAAAAATCTCATCGCCGTGCATCCTGAATACCGCGATATTTGGATGTGGTTGATTCCATTGGATAACCAGCGTAGCTCCGTGGGCTTGGTGGGACAGGCTAAATACTTCAAACGCGCCGAAGAAAAAGCGGGGCGCTTGCTGGGCGCATCCGAATTGCTCAAACAATATTTCGACGAAGTGCCGATGTTCCAAAAAATCATGCCGCAAGCCAATTGGGACAACGGCTTTCCCTTTCACTACATCCCGTCCTATTCGGCAGGCGTTCAAGCCATCCACGGCGATGGTTTTGCTATACTCGGCAACGCGGCTGGCTTTCTTGACCCTGTGTTTTCATCGGGCATCAGCAGCGCAATGTATTCCGCCAAGCTCGCAGTGGATGTGCTCACGCGCCAACTCAACGGCGAAAGTGTTGATTGGCAAAGCGAATACGCCAGCCGTCAAGCCTATGGCGCGCAAGTATTCAAAACCAGCATTGATAATTGGTACAACGGCTCGCTGCAAGATTGGGTGTTTAACCCCACGCGCAGCCCCGAATCGCGCGAAATGCTTTGCGCCGTGCTGGCAGGCTATGCGTGGGACAGCAGCAATCCCTATGTGCGCGATGCGCAAATCGCTTAATCCAAGCCAAGCAAAAGGCAGCCTGAAAACGAAAAATGGTTTTCAGGCTGCCTTTTATTGCGCGCCAATCAATGCGCTTGATGCGAAGTGCTGTACACAATCTTATCCGTCCACGCCATTGCGATTGCCGAGAGCAAAAACGCCAAATGCAGCAGCAGTTGCCACATCATCTGGTTTTCAGGCAGCCGCCCTGCGTTGATAAACGTTTGCAGCAAATGAATAGACGAAATGCTGATGATTACCATAGACAGCTTAACTTTCAACACCGATGCGTTCACATGATTCAGCTATTCAGGCTGGTCTGGATGGTCGTCCACATTCAGGCGCGACACAAAAGTCTCATAGTCGCCAATCAGCACCATCACCAGCAAATTGGCAATCATCACCACGTCAATCAAATTCAGCACTGCCAGCATCACGGTGGATTCGTCCATCGTATTCAAATGCACGATTAAGCCCCACAACAGCTTGATAAATTTATAAGAATAAATCGCCTGCACCACAATCAAGCCCAAATAAATGGGCAATTGCAGCCAGCGGCTGGTGAAAATCAGCGCAGAAAGCATATTACGGCGGGTAGGTGGTGTAGAAATGGGTGTGGTCATGTTCTTGTTTACAAAGTTAAGAGTTGATAAAAGATTTCAGGCTGCATCCAAAACACAGGCAGCCTGAAAACGATTTTCAGGCTGCCTCATGGGTTAATGGCAAAGAAAACGTTATTTGCTCATTTTCAATTTTTGCCACAACGCGGTGGTTTGTTTTTTCGCTTCGTCCGACATTTGCGGCATCACAAAGCCGTTTGCCATGTCTTCTGCGGTTGGGAAAATGGAACGGGTGGATACCAGCTTCGGATCCATTTTTTCGCGCGCGGGCAGGCTGGCAGGGGCGAAGGTTACCGCCGCGCCGTTTTTAGCCGCCACTTCGGGGTCTAGTGTGTAGTTGATGTATTTATGCGCGTTGGCAACGTTTTTCGCATCTTTGGGGATGACCCAAGATTCCACCCAAAAGCCCATGCCTTTGGGGGTGAGCACTTCAATGCCCACATTATTTTTCACTTCTTCGCTGCGCGCTTTGGCAAGGTTCAAGTCACCGCCATTGCCTGCCACCAAGCAAATATCGCCGCGCGCCAATTCGTCAATATACGATGCGCTAAATCGTTTCACATCGGGGCGGATGGCTTGCAGCACAGCGGCTGCGGCGTCAATGTCGGCAGGATTGGTGCCTTTGGGATCTTTGCCGATGTAGTTCAACACGATGGGGAACATTTCGCTTGGCGTATCCCAAAGTGCGATGCCGCAGGATTTGAGTTTATTCGTGTATTCTGGTTTGAACATCAAATCCCATGCGTTGTCGGGCAGTTTGCCGCCGAGCAATTCTTTGCCTTTGGCGGTAATCGCCAAGGTGTTTACGCCTGAGAAATAAGGAACGGCGTATTCATTGCCCGGGTCGGCTTGTTCCAGCAGTTTCAGCAGGGCGGGGTCAATGTTTTTGTAGTTAGGGATTTGGGATTTGTCAATTTTCTGATAAGCACCCGCTTTGATTTGGCGGGGCAAAAATGCGATGCCGGGCACACCTAAATCGTAGCCAGATTTGCCAGTGAGCATTTTGGCTTCAAGGGTTTCGTTGTTTTCGTAGAGATCGTAGGTTAAATCTAGGTTGTTGGCTTTTTTGAAGTCTTCAACGGTGGATTCGTCCACATAGTTTGACCAGTTGTAGATGTTGAGCGCGTTGGTGGCGGGTGCGCTGGCTGTTGGGGCTGCGCCTGATGCGTTGGTGTTTTGCGCTGGGGCGTTGTTGTTTTCGCCGCCGCAGGCAGCCAAGGCAAACAATAGCACGGTGCTTAACAGTGTTTTTTTCATTATCTTATCTTCTCGTTAAAAGTGGTTAAAAAAGGAAGTGGCATTGTAAAGGCAATGTTTTTAAAATTCAATTGCTTTTGATAACGGCTATCGGTTTTCAGGCTGCCTGTATGGTTGTGTAATATTGTCTAACGCGGTAAACTTGCAAAATTCATTGAATAAAACAATCAAAACCATGAAATCTGCCTTTGATTTGAAATCTGCTCGCTTAGAAGCCTTTACGCTGCGTTTGTTTACGGCGGATTTGGTGGTCATCGCTGCGCTGTTGGAAGAAAAAGCCGCGCAATATGCCAAGTTTGCCAATATGCCGTTTATTTTGGATGCAACACGCTTGCAGCTGCAGCGGGCGGATGAGCTGGATTTAGCAGCGGTGGTAGCGCTGTTTGCCGCGCGTGATTTGCGCGTGGTGGCGTTGCAGCATGGCAAAAAAGATTGGTCGGAGCAGGCAAACAAGGCGGGCTTGCTGTGGTTAGACGGTGGCAAGAAAGCCAATCGGCAGCCTGAAAATAATACGGACGATGTTGCCAACCAAGATGTTGCCAATAATCAGCACGATGCCGATTCAAGCAACGATGAAGCGCAGTCGGCAGACAACGCGGCTAATCATCAAACGCAGCCTGAAAACGCTGAAAGCATTGAACAGCCAGCCGAAGCAGGCGTGCAAACAGACAATCCAGATAATCCAACCGGAGAAGCCGCAAACGATAAACCGCAGCCTGAAACGCTGCTCACCACGCGCAAAACCGTTGTGGTTACATCGCCCGTGCGCACGGGGCAGCAGGTTTATGCCGAGCAGGCGGATTTGATTGTGCTGGGTATGGTGAGCGAGGGGGCGGAGATTATTGCCGATGGCAATATTCATGTGTATGCGCCGATGCGTGGGCGGGCGCTGGCAGGCGAATCGGGCGACACAACGGCGCGCATTTTCTTGCAATCCATGCAGGCAGAATTGGTGTCTATCGCGGGGATTTATCGGGTGTTTGAGCAGAATTTACCGCCGTCTTTGCACAAAAAGGCGGTGCAAATTGAATTGCAAGCCGATGAGCGTTTGGCGATTTTTGCCATCAACGCCAATTAGTATTCAAAACAATGAGGCAGCCTGAAAGTGGGTTTGGCGATTTTCAGGCTGCCTATTGTGTAAACATGAAATCTTATTTTCAGGCTGCCTTTTTCAGGCTGCCTATCCTTTTCCCATTCACCATTTAATCTGAAAGAGAGTATTCAAGTGGCAAAAATTATTGTGGTTACATCAGGCAAAGGCGGCGTGGGCAAAACCACCACTTCCGCAAGCATTGCAACAGGTTTGGCGTTGCAAGGACACAAAACCTGTGTGATTGATTTTGACGTAGGTCTGCGCAATCTGGATTTGATTATGGGCTGCGAACGCCGCGTGGTGTACGACCTGATTAACGTGATTCAAGGCGAAGCAACCGCCATCCAAGCCCTGATTAAAGACAAGCATTGCGAAAACCTGTTCATTCTGCCCGCTTCGCAAACCCGCGATAAAGACGCGCTCACCAAAGAAGGCGTGGGCAAAGTGTTGAAAGAATTGGTTACCAATTTGAACTTTGAATTTGTGGTGTGCGATTCGCCCGCAGGCATTGAAACGGGCGCGTTGATGGCGTTGTATTTTGCCGATGAAGCGATTATCACCACCAACCCCGAAGTGTCTTCCGTGCGCGATTCCGACCGCATTTTAGGCATTTTGCAAAGCAAATCGCGCAAAGCCGAGCGCGGCGAAGCGGTGAAAGAGCATTTGCTGATTACGCGCTATTCGCCCGAGCGCGTGGAAAAAGGCGAGATGCTGTCGGTGCAAGATATTCAGGATATTTTGCGCATTCCGTTGATTGGTGTGATTCCCGAATCGCAAAATGTGTTGCAAGCGTCTAACGCGGGCGAGCCTGTTATCCATCAAACCGATGCGGTGGCGGCGCAAGCGTACCAAGATGTGGTGGCGCGTTTGTTGGGTGAAAACCGTGAAATTCGTTTCTTGGAAGCCGAGAAAAAAGGGTTTTTCAAGAAATTGTTTTGGGGATAAGCCATGTCGTTGATTGACCGTTTGTTTGGCAGAAAGCCACAAAGCGCATCTGTGGCACGCGATCGTTTGCAAATTATCATCACGCAAGAGCGTGCCAACCGCGAAACCGCCAGAACGCCTGATTATTTGCCCACGCTGCAAAAAGAATTGATGGAAGTGTTGTCTAAATATGTGAAGATTAAATTGGACGACATCAACATCACGCGCGAAGAGCAAGACGGCGTGGAAATGTTGGCGTTGAACATCACGCTGCCCGAAACCAAGCCCGAAGATGGGCAGCCTGAAAAACAAAAGGATAAGGCATGACTTTAACCGAGCTACGCTACATTGTTGCCGTGGCGCAGGAAAAGCATTTTGGACGCGCCGCGCAACGTTGCCATGTGAGCCAGCCCACGCTTTCCATCGCCATCAAAAAGCTGGAAGAAGAACTGGGTTTGTCGCTGTTTGACCGCAGCAGTAACGAAGTGATGACCACCAATTCGGGCGCGCGCATTGTGGCGCAGGCGCGGCGCGTGCTGGATGAAGCGGAAGTGATTCGCTATTTGGCAAACGAAGAGCAAAGCCAGTTGGAAGGCAATTTTAAGCTGGGTTTGATTTTTACCGTTGCGCCGTATTTGCTGCCCAAGCTGATTTTATCCATGCGCCAAGTTGCGCCGAAAATGCCGCTGATGCTGGAAGAGAACTACACCGCCGCGCTCACCGAAATGCTGAAACGCGCCGATGTGGATGCAATTGTGGTTGCCGAGCCGTATGCGGAAACAGGCGTGGAAACGATACCGCTGTATGACGAGCCGTTTTTTGTGATTGTGCCCAAGGGGCATCGCTTTGAAGAATTGGATTCAGTTTCCACCAAAGACATCGCGGAAGAAAATGTGTTGCTGCTCACCGAAGGCAACTGCATGCGCGACCAAGTGCTCGGTTCGTGCAGCGAATTGGCGGCAAAACAGCGCGTGGCGGGCTTGGCGAACACGCTGCAAGGCAGTTCGCTGAACACCATTCGCCACATGGTTGCAGGTGGCTTGGGCATCAGCGTGTTGCCTTCTACCGCGCTCACCGATAACGACCATATGCTATTTTCCATTGTGCCGTTTGAATCGCCCGCGCCTAGCCGCCGTATTGTTCTGGCGTATCGCCGCAATTTTGTGCGCCCGCAAGCGTTGGCGGCGATTGCGGAAGCGGTTAAGCTGGCGCAATTGGCTGGGGTTACGTTTGTGGATTGATGGCGACAGTTTGAAATTTTGCTAAACCATTTCGGTAGCTCATGGCGCATCGGTGGCTCGCCGATATTTCAGCAATAAATCCATCGCTATTGAATGTGCCATTTGGCGACGAGCCGTCGCTGCTCCACGAGTTACTGGATTGTGTGAAGGTTTTAGTTGTAAAAGGCAGCCTGAAAATGGGTTTAACACGTTTTCAGGCTGCCTTTGCATTGGTATATGAGAGATTAAATCGCGGTTTTCAGTTCGCGCACCAATGCGCCCACGGCTGGCGCTTCGTTTGGTGCGTCGGCGGCTCGCCGATATTTCAGCAATAAATCCACCGCTATTGAATATGCCATTTGGCGACGAGCCGTCGCCGCTCCACAAGCTACTGGATTGTGTAAAGGTTTTAATTGTAAAAGGCAGCCTGAAAATGGGTTTGACACGTTTTCAGGCTGCTTTTTGCATTGATATATGAGAGATTAAATCGCAGCTTTGAGTTCACGCACCAACGCGCCCACCGCTTGCGCTTCGTTGCCCTGATGCGTTTCCACTTCTTTCACAATGCGGCTGCCCACAATCACGGCATCGGCAACGGCGGCGATTTTGGCCGCGCTCTCGGCATCGCTGATGCCAAAGCCTACGCCAATCGGCAGTTTAATGTGTTGGCGTAGCACGGCAATTTTGGCGGCAACTTCGTTGGTGTCTAGTTGCGCCGAGCCTGTTACGCCTTTGAGCGAAACGTAGTACACAAAGCCGCTGGCGTGTTCGGCAATGGCTTGCATCCGCGCTTCACTGGTGGTGGGGGCAACCAGAAAAATGTTGTCTATATCGCGCTGTGCAAGGGCGGTTTGGAGCGGGGCGATGGTTTCAATGGGGTCGTCCACCGTGAGCACGCCGTCCACGCCTGCTTCGGCGGCGGCTTGGGCAAAGGCTTGGTAGCCCATTTTGTGGATGGGGTTTAAGTAGCCCATCAACACAATGGGCGTGCGCGCGTTGCTTTGGCGAAATTGTTTAACGGTCGCCAGCACGTCGCGCAGGGAAACGTTTTGCGCGAGCGCGCGTTCTACGGCGCGTTGGATGGTGGGGCCGTCTGCCATGGGGTCGGAAAAAGGGATGCCCAGTTCTATGATGTCTGCGCCGTTTTCTGCCATGCTGTGCATCATGGCGAGTGTGGTGGCGAGATTGGGATCGCCTGCGGTGATGTAGGCAATCAGGGCTTTTTGGTTGCCCAGTTGGGCGAAGGTTTGGGCGATGCGGCTCATGGTTGGGCTTTCTGTGCAAGAAAAATGGCGATTATAGCAGCCTGAAAATGCGGAAACGAGTTTTGCGAAATGGGTTTTCAGGCTGCCGCATAGGGTGAGCGGATGGTGTTATGATGCGGATTTTTTGGCGCTGGGCTTGGGTTGTTTGGTGGATTGTTTGAAAAGAGAATAGAGCATGATGATGGCAAAACGGAATAAATGGTTGCTGGCGGCGGGATTGTTGCTGGCGTTTGCGGCGTTGAAGGTGGCGATGCTGGGCTGGTGGCAAAGTAGGCAGCCTGAAAATGGGGCGGCGACGGTGCAATGCGATGTGTTGGCGCAGGGTTGCCCGTTTTTGCAGGGGGCAACGCTGCGGCTGCGCGGTTTAACCAGCGTGAAATCGGCGTTTGCCATAGAAGCGGCGGGCGTGCCCAGCGATGTGCAATCGCTGTCGGCTTCGTTTCGCATGGATGGGATGGAGATGGGGTTTAACCGTTTTGATTTGGTGAAACAGGCGGATGGCAGCTGGCGGGCGGATAAGGTGTATTTGCCGCTGTGCACGGCGGGGCGGCATGATTGGGTGGTGGTTTGGCAGGCGGATGGGGCAGGTTTTCAGGCTGCCTTTAAGACGGAATAGGCAGCCTGAAAACAAACAAAGCGCGTTTCAGGCTGCCCCAGCCTTGCAAAGCAAATACGCTATAATTCTCTCCCATTCTTCCCCCATTCCCAATCCCCATGCTCACCTACATCCCCGCCTCCAAACGCCCTATCCCGCCTACCCGCGAATACCCTTGGCTGCTGCTTTTGCTCGCCTTTGCATGGCTTTGGCCGGGCGTGTTCTCCCACGATCTCTGGAAGCCCAGCGAACCTGAACTCTACACCACCATCAGCGAAACTCCATTTGGCTCATGGCTGCCCATGCTCTTTGGCAAAGCCAATTTTCAGGCTGCCCCTTTATACGTTCAAACCGCGCAACTCTTCCAACGCCTGCTCACACCTTGGGCAGCCGATGCCTATTCCGCCGCACGTTTTGCCAGCGTGTTCTACACCAGCCTTGGATTGCTGGGCAGCGGCATGGCGGGCTATCGCTTTTTGGGGCGACACCACGGGCGCAGCGTTGTGCTTATTCTCATCGGCTCGGCAGGGCTATTGCCCATCGCCCATTTTATAGACAGCCAATCGCTGCTGTTTGCAGGCGTGGGGCTTGCCATGTGGGGCTACGCCATCGCGCATAAACAAACCATTTTTGCCGCGCTGCTCATCGCCCTTGCCACCACCTTGCTGATGCAAAGCGCAGGCATCCTTATCGCCGCCATTCCCTTGCTCACAGGCTGGCTGCTGTGGTTCAGCAATCAACCGTGGCGCACCAACCGCATCCTGATTACGCTCATCTGCGCCACCATCATCGCCCTGCCGCTTGCCAGCATCCACCCCATCGCCCTAGCCATCACCCACCCCACCGCGTTCAGCCAATATCTCCACAACCATCTATTCGGCAGCTACGGCGGCACACAGCATTTTCAGGCTGCCTTTCAACTGCCCTATTATCTGCAACACATTATCTGGTTTGCCTTCCCTGCCCTACCCCTTGCCATCTGGACAGCCAGCCGCCGCAAAACCCTGCCCGCCAACGCAGGCAGCTTTTCCGGCTACACCCTCGCCCTGTTTACCCTGCTGCTCGCTCTTAACCCCCAGCGCGATCAAAACAGTCTCGTCCTTATTCTCCCCCCGCTCGCCCTACTCGGCGCCTCCCAATTGGACAACCTACGCCGTGGCGCAGTCGCCTTTTTAAACTGGTTTGGCGCGATGACCTTTGGCGCAGCCGCGCTATTCTTGTGGATAGGCTTCACCGCCATGAACTACGGCATCCCCGCCAAGCTCGCCGAGCGCGCCGCCTATTTCAGCCCCTACTACACCCGCGACATAGACCCCATGCCCATCATCGTCGCCCTATTGTTCACCCCGATGTGGCTCATAGCCATCACCCGCAAAAACATCCGCGGCCGCCAAGCCGTAACCAACTGGGCGGCGGGCATCACCCTTGTTTGGGCGCTCTTGATGACCCTGTTTCTGCCATGGATAGACGCCGCCAAAAGCCACCGCCCCATTGTGCAACAAATGCAAAACAGCCTAAGCGACGACACACTCATCGCCCTACACGCCCACACCAGCTGCCTTTACATCCCCCCCAGCCAAACCGACACCCGCATCGCATGGCAACAATACAGCACGCTCCCCACCACCAGCGCCACGCCAAACTGCCGCTACACCCTGCTGCAATACAACCCCAAATCCCAAACGCAGCCTGAAATCCACGGCAAAATCCTATGGAAAGGCCGCCGCCCCCGCAGCAAGCACGAACAATTCGTCTTTATAGACACCCAATCCTAAGCCCCCAAAGGCAGCCTGAAACCACGTTTCAACTGCACCCACAAGGAAAATCATCATGTCTCAATACTTCACCCTATTCCAACTCCCCGCCAGCTACACCCTAGACCTCGCCACCCTAGAACAAAACTACCGCACCCTCGCTGCCCAATTCCACCCCGACAAATACACCACCGCCAACCCATTTGAGCAAAAACAAGCCCTGATGATGAGTGCCACCATCAACCAAGCCTACACCACGCTCAAATCCCCCATAGACCGCGCCGCCTATCTTTTGCAACAGCACAACATCAACCCCGACGACCCACACAACACCCAAATAGACCCCGAATTTCTGATGCAACAAATGCAATGGCGCGAAACCCTAGCCGAAGCCCAAGCTGAGCAAGACAACGCCACCCTGCACAGCCTGAAAAACGAAATCGCCCAAGCCCAAACCCAGCTTTATCAACAACTAGAACACGCATTCAACCAACAAGACTACCCCACCGCCAGCGACCTCGTGCGCCAAGGGCGCTTTCTCAACAAACTGCACAGCGAAATCCAAAACGCGCTGGGGTGATTGCCGCTGCAAAAGTTTTCAGGCTGCCCTAGATGCTAAAAGGCAGCCTGCGTAGCGAAGCTAAAACCAGTTTGCAAATCTTTCCACACCATCCCAAACCCACCAGCCGATATGAACGCCCATCCCCACCTGCTCTGTCTCACCCCGCAAACCCCGCCACCCGCAGCACACGAACTCACCGCCTTTTGCCAGTCCCCGCACAAAACCATTTCCATCTCTGGCGGCATCGCCCTTGCCACCGCCGAAACGCTGCACCCCCTGCTGCACGGCAGCGATTACAAACTGCTGCTGATGTGCGATTTCGCCGTCGCCCCGCAGCAAGGCATCTTGCACAACCTAGACCTGCTGCCCCTGTTTGCCGATGCCGCCAGCCTTGCCATCCTCGCGTACAGCAACAAACCGCTGGCATCGCTCGCCCCGCTTGCCGTGATGCACCGCCTGCGCGGATTCAGCCTGTGCGGCAACCTTAAAGGCAGCCTGAAATTTGATGTACTGCACACGTTTGCCGATTTGGAAAGCCTGTCGCTGGATGACTGCATCCTGCCCGCAAAAGACTATTCCCTGCTGCACAACCCCAAACTGCACAGTATCAGACTGCGCAAACTGGATTTGAGCCGCCTGCCGCGCAACGAAAACATGACATCTCTGGACATCCGCCACGAACTCATCCACGCCGAAAAACTGCCCGACATCTATCCAAATCTCCAACTCCTTGAACTCATCGCCTGCCGCCAAACCAACGACTTCTCCTTCGTCTCCCGCCTGCCACAGCTGCAAGAAATTTGCTTCAACACCGTCGCCAAACTCACCGCCGCGCCCGATTTTTCCCACAACCCCAAACTGCACACCGCCGAATTTTTTAACTGCAAACACCTTGCCAAACTGGGTACGCTGCCACCCACCCTGCACAGCCTGTCGCTCACCTTTTCCCAAGTGCCGTTTGACCAAATCCAAACCACCGCCCGCAGCGGCAGCCTGAAAAAGTTTTACTTCCAATCGGCTAAGGCGCAGGAAAACAAACAGTTTGAGACCTTTGCAAAATCCCCCAAAATCCCCTAAATTCCCACCAAGACATTTAG
>CAUSAW010000046.1:0-15285 GCA_963529725.1 uncultured Kingella sp.
CCGCCGACATTCTGCTTGTAAGGCAGACGCTCTACCAACTGAGCTAATCACCCGCATCGCTGCGTTGCGAAAGCGTGAATTAAACCAGCTTTTCTTAACTATCGCAAGGGCTTTGTTTGCAAAAGTTTTACACTCGTTAATATTTGTTTGTTTATATTGGTAATTTTGTTACAAAGCGTTTTCAGGCTGCCTGAAAATTTGTGTAAACGTGTGCAGCGATTTTGCCTTGTTTTCAATTGTTTGCCGTTGCTGCAAGGGCGCGGCTGCTTGGATTTGGGCGGTTTATCCTTTATGATGCGCTGTCTTTAACATTACACGCAAAAAATGATGAAAAAAGTGTTTAAATGGGTTGCCGCATTGGTGATTTTGGCTGGATTGGGTTGGTATGGTTATCAAAAAATGCAGCCCAAAAATGAGGCAACTTTTATTACGGAAGAGGTGAAACGCGGCAAAATCGCGCAAACGGTGTCAGCTACGGGCGAGATTGCGGCGACAAATTTGGTGGACGTGGGCGCGCAGGTGTCGGGGCAAATCAAAAAGATGCACGTTAAAATCGGCGATGTGGTGAAAGAAGGCGATTTGATTGCGGAAATTGATAATGTTACCCAAGTGAACGAAGTCAACACGCGCAAGGCGCAGTTGCAAACTTATCAGGCGCAGTTGGAATCGGCGCAGGTGGCGTTGAAAATTGCGCAGCGCAAATACAGCCGTTATAAATCGCTAGCCAGCGCGGATGCGGTTTCCAAAGAAGAATTTGAAGCGACGGAAGACAGTTTGGCAACTAATCGCGCAAAAATCAAAGAGTTGCAATCATCCATTCGCCAAACGCAAATTGCGATTAACACGGCGGAAAAAGATTTAGGCTACACGCGCATTACTGCGCCTTCTGCGGGCACGGTGGTTTCGTTGGTGGTAGAGCAAGGGCAAACCATCAATGCCAGCCAAACTTCGCCTACTGTGGTGCAGATTGCGGATTTGACGAGCATGACCAACAAAATGCAAATTGCGGAGGGCGATGCAACCAAGGTAAAGGCGGGGCAAACGGTGAATTTTACGATTTTGTCTGAGCCTGATACGCCGATTAGCGCGAAGTTGGACAGCATTGACCCCGGTTTAACCACGATGTCGCAAGGTTCATACAGCAAATCTACCGATACGACTTCCAACGCGATTTATTACTATGCGCGGGCGACGGTGCCTAATCCTGAGGGCAAGCTGGCGATTGGGATGACCACGCAAAACACGGTGGAAATTGCTTCGGCGGATAATGTTTTGATGGTGCCGACTGTGGCGATTAAAACCAAGGATGGCAAGAAATTTGTGCGGGTGCTGGGGGCGAACAATCAGGCATCGGACCGGGAAATCCAAACGGGCTTGAAAGACAGCATGAACACGGAAGTGAAATCGGGCTTGAACGAGGGCGAAAAGGTGGTGATGTCGGAAATGGGGGCGGCGGAAAAAGCAGAGGCGGTTGAAAGAGAGATGGCGGGGCCTCCGCGATAGTTTGAATATGATTGAGGCAGCCTGAAAATGGGTTTATACCGTTTTCAGGCTGCCTTTTTTGTGGGCGATGGGGGTGTTATTTGGTTTTTAAGGCGGGGGTTTGCTGAATGCGCCATTCATCAAGAAATGCCATTTTTATGCGGGAATGACGGCGTTATTTTCAGGCTGAAACCTTTGCAAAACCTGCAACCGATGGAGCATCGGCGGCTCGCCGACATTTTGGCAAACCAGTCATGCTCTGTTTGTAGCCATTTGGCGGCAAGCCGCCGCCGCTCCATTTTGAGTTTCAGGCTGCCGTTTGTATTTCGCAAGGGCAGCCTGAAAATGAAACAGCGAGAGATGATTGCCCAATGGCGTGTTGAAACTAAACAGGCGTGCGCTTGTGAACAGGATGTCGGCGAGCCACCAACGCACCATTGGTTGCGGGATTAACAGCGTTTTCAGGCTGCCTTATGCGTTGAACTCCGCCAGTTTGGCGCGGATTTGCGCGGCGGCATCCTTTACATCGCTGCCTGCGATGGTGTTGGCGCGGTCGTCAAAGCGTTGAATGATGGGGAGTGCGCGCAGATAGTCGTCAATGTCTTGCGGCGTGAGCAAGCGTCCGTGCAAATCCCAGCCGACATTCAGGGCGCGTCCTTGCATTGGGGCAACGCGGTCGTGCAAATGCCCGTATAGGTGATACCAGCCTTTGTGGCAGCCGTCCCATTCGTTAATGGGATAGTGAAACAAAATCAAGGTGTTGTTGATTTCTGGCAGCTTGATTTTTTGATAGCTGCGGATGGACGACAGCATGGGGTTGCCGTCTGCTTTGGGCGTGTCTAGGAAGCGTTTTTTGTTGCGGCTGATGAGATCGTCGTGGTTGCCGAGGATTAGGTGGTGCTGCCCGTTGAGACGGCGCAAAATGGCTTCTATTTTTTTCAGGTCGTGGGCAAAGGAAACGTCACCAAGGTTGTAAACGGTGTCTTCGGGCTGCACGGTTTCGTTCCAGCGGGCAATCATGTATTCGTCCAGCTCTTCCAGCGTGGGCGCGGCGGGGCGAAATTGTGGGCAGAATTTGGCGATGTTTTTGTGCGAAAAATGTAGGTCGGATGTGAAATAGATTTGGGACATGCTGTGTCTTTCTAATAAATTACGCTGTTAGGCAGCCTGAAAACGGAAAAACGGCTTTTCAGGCTGCCTTTTTTTATTTAACCACATCGTTCCAGCTTAATCCAAACCGCGCCAGATATTTCCGCAGCCTGTCGCTGTCGTTGGGCGTGCTGCGGCTGTTGCGCGAGACATTAAACAGCGCACGCCCTGCTTCCGCCATGCTTTTGCTTTGGCGGCAGATGGCGAGTACGTTTTCTAGCTGTTGCAAATCAAACAAATCCCAGTCTTCGCGGCGGATGGTTTGAGGCAGCCTGAAAACGGATTTTTCTGTATTTTCAACATCTTCTGCCCACAGATATTGCAAGCGAGCGATTTCGGCACGCACCAAATCGGTGGAAATTCTGCCCTGCGGCGCAAGCGTTGCCAAGCGCATGATGCTGGCCGCCAAATCGCGGAAATTGCCGCGCCACAGCGATTGTCGCGACAGCGCAAAATCCAAATACAGCGCGTAGGCTTCTTTGTTAAAGCGCGTGGCGCGTCCCAACTCCTGCGCGGCAAGGGCGAGCTGATGCTCAATATTGGGCGCGATGTCTTCGCGGCGGTCGGCGAGCGCGGGCAGCGTGTAATGCCAAATGTTGATGCGGGCGAACAAATCTTCACGAAACCGCCCCGCTTGCACTTCGCGGCGCAAATCGCGGTTGGTGCCTGCAATGAGCTGAAAATTGCTTTTCACTTCGCTGTCGCTGCCCACGGGGTAAAACTGTTTCTCTTCAATGGCTTTGAGCAGCATGGCTTGCTCGTCCAAGCCCAGCTCGCCAATCTCATCCAAAAACAACACGCCTTTATCGGCAGTTTTCAGCCAGCCATCGCGCTTCTCCGCCGCGCCTGTAAACGCGCCTTTTTTGTGTCCAAACAACGCCGATGCCGCGCCGTCGCCACGCAAGGTGGCGCAGTTCACATCCACAAACCGCCCGCTAATCAAATGCCGCGCTTTTTTCAATTCGTAAATCCGCCGCGCCAGCATGGATTTGCCCGCGCCCGTTGCCCCGCTTAACAAAATGGGCGAGGGCGAATTGAGCGCCACTTGCTCTATTTCGGCAATCATAGTGTTAAACGATTGATTTTTCGTGGCAATACCGCTTTTCAAATAGCGCACCGCATCATCGCGCACGGCAGCCAGCCGCTCGGCTAACACGTCATACCGCGCCAAATCTAGGTCTATCACATCCAAGCCGCCCACATCGCCTTGCGCCATGCTGCGCTTTTGGTTTTTCGGCGGCGCGGTTTGCAGCAGCACGCTGGGAATTTGGCGGCTTTCCACTAGCAAAAACAGGCAAATTTGGGCAACGTGCGTGCCCGTGGTGATGTGGGTGTAATAATTTTCTGCTTCTGTATCAAAGAGATAGGATGCCGCCCAATCGTGCAGTTTGGTATAGACTTCGCTGAAATCCCAAGGGTTTGCCAGCTCCATGTTTATCAGATTGACTTGGGTATCGGGGCGCAGCTCGCCAATATCGTCGCGCACCCGCTCGGCAAGCGGGCGGTATCGCTCGCTGTAAAACAGCTCCATGCGGTTGAAGCTGATGTCGGCGCGTTGGTGCAGGGCGATGTTGGGCCGCCATTTTTGCCAACGGGCTTGCCCGAAGCCGTTGTCTAACACGGTGCCGAGAAAGGAGAGAACGACTTGGGTTTTGGGCATGATGGTTGTCCTTTTGTGGGTTTTCAGGCTGCCTTTGCGTGAGCGTGGCATGGCACTATTTCATTCTGATGCAATAGGCAGCCTGAAAATGGATGCGCAGGAATTTACGCGCAAGATTATAAGCTATTTGGCTAGCTTGTTGGCTAGTTTTTATGGATTATTCAGGCAGCCTGAAAACAGGTTTCAAAAATATATTCTATTTGTTTTCATGTTATTACAAATTATTTTGCGCTGTTTTGGCGTCGTTGGCACGTTGTTTGCAATATACCCCGCAAGCACGATGCAAATGCCGAAGGAATTACAGCCTGATAAGCTCGTGGTCGCGGGTTCGAGTCCCGTCTCTGCCGCATCAATGGCAGAGTAGCTCAGTTGGTAGAGCACGAATATTTCTTCATCTCTTGTTGCAACGTGCACCCCTTTCGGGCGAATGCGGGTTGGTTTACAGGTAGACGCGCAGCGCAAGCTGTATCTGCGGTTCGCAGACGTTCGGGTTCAAGCCCCGATGGCGTGCAAACGCTATGGCGGAATTTAATTGAACCAGCCGATTTAGTCGCCCCCCCTTTTTTTATGGCACAAAAGGCAGATGCCGAAGGAATTACAGCATAGGGTGCCTGAGGTCGCAGGTTCGAGTCCTGCCGCTGCTACATCAATGGCAGCGTGGCGCAGACGGTTAGCGCGCGGTACATAATTTCTTTATTTCTTGCTGCTGGCGTGCCGCCCTTTTCGGGCGAATGCGGGTTGGTTTACAGGATAGAGCAACGGCTGATGCCGTAGGTCTCGGGTTCAATTCCCGATGGCGTGTCAACGCCATAGCTCAGGCACAACAACCAGCCAATTTAGTCGCCCACCTTTCTTACGGTTTATGGCGCAACAGGCAAATGCCGAAGGAATTACAGTTGATAACTCATGTGTCGCGGGTTCAAGTCCCGCCTCTGCTGCATCAATGGCAGAGTAGCTCAGCTAGGTAGAGCAATGAATAGATTTCTTCAAAACCTTGTTGCCTAATGCGCCGCCCTTTTCAGGCGAATGCGAACAAGATTACATCGGTTCTCGGGGTTCGAATCCCCGCCGCGTTGCAAAACGTGAGACATCTTGTTGTTCTTGTCGCCCTCCCTTTTCGGCATCGCAGCAGATGCCGTAGGAATTACATCCTTCCACGATACGCATTTCTACACTCCTTGCTGCTGCGATGCCGCCTTATTTTCAGGCTGCCTCAACGGTTTTCAGGCTGCCTTAACCGCAAACCAATTCATATTGATTAAAAAGGAAATGAAAATGGCTAATACCAACTTGTTCCAATCCGTCAAACAAAAACTCTTTAACGCCGACACACGCAACGAAGCGGGTGGCTTGGCGTACACCTTAACCTCCAAGCAGCAGCTTGCTCAACTGGCGGCAACAGGCTGCCTGAACAGCACTTTTTACGCCACCGCAGAAAACCAGCTGGAACAGGTGCTGGCGTTGGCAAACGGCTTGGATGCCGAATTTATCGCCAAAACCGCGATATACGCGCGTGAACACGGACAAATGAAAGATATGCCCGCGCTGCTGCTGGCGGTGTTGGCGCAAAAAGACGTGGCAATGCTGGCGCGGGTGTTTGACCGCGTGGCGGACAACGGCAAAATGCTGCGCAACTTCGTGCAGATTGTGCGCAGCGGCGCGGCGGGTCGCAAATCGTTTGGCTCGCGTCCGAAAAAACTGGTGCAGCAATGGCTGCTGTCGGCAAGCGAACGCCAGCTTTTGAACGCGGCGGTGGGCAACCATCCTTCGCTTGCCGACATCGTGAAAATGGTGCATCCGAAACCGCGCGAAGCGTGGCGTGCGGCGTGGTTTGCCTGGCTCATCGGCAAGCCTTACGATGCGGCGGCGCTGCCCCCGATTACGCAGGCGTTTGAGCAATACAAAAAAACGCGTTCAGGCTGCCTGCCCGATGTGCCGTTTCAAATGCTGACCGCACTGGATTTGGACGCGGCTGCTTGGGCGCAGATTGCGGCAAACGGCTCGTGGCAGCAGGTGCGCCAAAATCTCAACACTTTCCAGCGGCACGGCGTGTTTGACAATCAAGCCAACGTGCGCCTTGTTGCCGATAAACTGCGCGATGCCGCCGCCATCGCACGGGCGCGGGTGTTGCCGTATCAATTATTGACCGCGTTTCAGGCTGCATCGGACGAAATGCCGCACGCCATCCGCGATGCGCTGCAAGACGCGATGGAGCTGGCGGTGAAAAACGTGCCCAGCATTCAAGGCAATGTGGTGGTTTGCCCCGATGTGTCGGGCTCAATGTTCAGCCCCGTTACGGGCTATCTCGGCTCGGCAACCAGCCGCACCACCTGCATTGACGTAGCCGCCCTAATCACCGCCGCCATGCTGCGCAGCAACCCGCACGCGCAAGTGCTGCCGTTTGAAACCCGCGTGGTCAATATCCGCCTTAACCCACGCGACAGCATTATGACCAACGCGGAAAAACTCGCCCGCATCGGCGGCAGTGGCACAACGTGCAGCGCGCCATTGGCGGAGCTGAACCGCCAAAAAGCGGATGTGGACTTGCTGGTGATGGTGTCGGACAACGAAAGCTGGGCCGACCGCGAGCAGCAATGGAACAGCAAAACCAGCCTGATGCAGGAATGGGACAAGCTCAAACGCCGCTGCCCGCGCGCCAAACTGGTCTGCCTAGACATCCAGCCCTACACCACCGCGCAAGCGCAAAACCGCAGCGATATTCTGAATATCGGCGGATTCAGCGACAGCGTGTTCAGCCTAATCGGCGCGTTTGCCCAACACGGCATGGGCGCGGATTTTTGGGTGGACGAGATTGAAAAAATCGCGCTGCCCGAAGCCATGTAAACCAATATCCGCAGCACAACGGCTCATTCCGCGCTTTCAGGCAGCCTGAAAACCCGATGAGCCGTTTTTTTTGCGCACCGCACCGATTCACCCTAACCTTGGGCAGCCTGAAAACGAATGAAGTGAGTTTCAGCGAAGCTAAAACCGCAGGCTTTAAACAAAGTTAAAACCCGTTTTCAGGCTGCCTTTTGCAAGGAAAACATCATGATTATTTGGCAAACGCTCATCACCCTGATTTTATTGCTTGTGATATACGGCATCATCGCCGCCCGCCGCGAAACCAAACGCCAAGAGCGCCTGCGCACCCAAGCCCTGCCCGACTCGCAAGACGCCGTGAAAATCCATCCCGATATGCGCTACCAAATCAAAATGTCGGACGGGCAAAGGTTTGACAACGTCGCCATCATCGGGCAAATCCGCAGCGAAGATAATCCCTTCGGCGGCTGGGATGGCTTGTTTGTGCTGCGCTTTTCCGACAACCGCCGCGCCTTTGTGCGACAAGGCAGCGTGCGCTATATTTTGGAAACAGAGGCAGCCTGAAAACCAAGATGGCGCTTCGCATCCATTTTCAGGCTACCTAAATGCTAGTTTAACTAGCCATAAAGCTAGATTTACCCGATTGTAAAAACCATCCAAAGGCAGCCTGAAAACTATTTTCCAAGCCATTTCAATCCATTAGCCCACATCCAAACCGCTTGGCACATCGATTGCAGTAAACAACACACACGGGCGCGCTGGCACAGAAGGGAGCGCCGCTGCCAAAAATGTTTTTAGTACACTAGGCAGTCTGTGTAACAGCAGGTAGGGCAGATAGAGCCATTGGTTTGAAGTAGGTCTGTCGGCACGGTTGAGGATGCAGGTTCGCAGCTCCGATGACGGGTTGCAACTGGCGCGCGTTTCCAACGGCAGGCTTGGCTTGGGGTAATGCCCAAGTTGCCCTATTGATGCGGGTTCGAATCCCGTCGCGTCCACCAAATTCATTGCAAATTCATTTTTCAGGCTGCCTGAAACGGCACAACCAACACCATCCACATAAGGAACATTATGACCCCCATAATGCAACAATTTCTTGCCAAATCTGCTGATTTTCGCGGTGCAATGTATCGAGAAATCAAAACAATTCCATTTACGAAAGAAACCGAATATCGTGTATTGGCTACTTTAACTATGGCAGATATCTCATCAGAGCACTGGTCAGCCATCCATACACTTGCTTATGCGGAAAATTTTATTTCTGCCGTTAGCTTACTGCGATTGCAATATGAAGCTCTTTTGCGCACTCACTGGCTGTATTACTGTGCCAAAGATGAACAGATTAAAGACCTACATCAACCGCTTGATGAAAAAAATATTCGTACCATAGAAAATAGAATGCCCAATATTAGTGAAATGATTACTGACTTAGGCAAATCTGTTGAGGCAGGAATAATAGATACTAAATTAGCAATTCTACTTCAAGAATTTAAAGAAACTCATGTTCGCCCAACTAACTCATTTATTCATAGCGGAATGCATGCATTCAATCGCCAGCGAGATGGCTATATAGAACCCATGCTTATTCAGATTGTTCAAAATTCAAATGGTTTAGAAGCATTAAACGCCATGTTACAAGGCGTGCTTTGTGATAGTGAAGGTTGGTTAACTCTTTATATTGTTCGTTTACAACACCAATATTTAGACTGTCTACCTATGCAAATAGATGACATTATTAAACAGTTCTATTCAACAAATGCACCATTTATATAAACCCAAGCAGCCTGAAAAACCGTTTTCAGGCTGCCGCAACACCCAAACCACAAAGGAAACACCATCATGCAAAAATTCATACTCTTGCGCGGACACCAAGGCTCAGGCAAAACCACCTACGCCGCCGAACTCATCGCCCAATTCCAACAAGCCTACCCCAACGCCCAAATCATCCACATAGAAAACGACAAAGAGCTTACCAACGCGCAAGGCGAATATCAATGGAGCAGCGAAGCCCTTGCCGCCGCGCAAGAAAAAGGACGCGCCATTATGAGAAACGCGCTCAAACGCGGGCAACAATCGCCGCAGCAAGCCCTGCTCATCATCAATTCCAACACCAACCAAAAAGCCAGCAATTGCATCCAAATGCTGCAATCCGCCCGCAAACACGGCTTCCAAACAGAAGTCTATCGCCTGCACAACTTCTATCCCAACCACCACAACGTCGCCCAAGACGGCGTATTAGCCGCCTACATCAAGCTCAACCAAAACCCCTTGCGCGACGAAATCCACATTCCCGCCATCCAACCCATGACACCCGAACAACACGCCCAAATTCAAGAAATGACCCAATTCAAAAACCGCACCCCACAATACGATGCCACGCGCCACACCTACATCAGCGAAGACTACCTACGCCTAGGACGACGCGATTTCAGCATCAAAGCCAGCAAAAAATACCCCCAACTCTCCGTTTTAAAATACGCCCGCAGCGTGTTCTACGAAAACCGCTTTGACAACGCCCTACTGGAAATGCGCGGCATCGTGCTAGACCCGCACAACCAAATCATCATTCGCCCGTTCAACAAAGTGTTCAACTACTCCGAGCGCATCGCCGCCAACAGCCGCTACCCCATCGCCATCCCAGATAACCACCGCATCAACGCCGTAGTCAAAGTAAACGGCTTTCTCGGCTGCTGCACCTTCGTTCAACTGCCCGAACACCACCCCAGCCACGGCGCAGACTTTGACCAACAAACCCTGTATTCCACCACAGGCTCGCTAGACAGCGACTTCGCCAAGCTCGTGCAAAGCCATTGCGCGCCATACCAAGCCCTATTTGAAGCCTATCCCAACCACACCTTTATGTTTGAAATCACCGACCCCAGCGACGTGCACATCATCCAAGAAACCTTTGGCGAAACCCTAATCGGCATCCGCAACGTGGCAACAGGCGAGCAATTTTCCGAAGCCCAGCTAGACCAAATCGCCCAACAACACGGCATCGCCCGCCCGCAAACCATCAGCAACATCACCTTTGGCGAACTCAAAGCCCTGCTCAAAACCGTAGAACACGAAGGCTTTATGGTGTTTGATGCCGCCACAGGCGAAATGCTGTTCAAGCTCAAATCGCCCTACTATCTCATCTCCAAATTTCTCGGGCGCAGCAACGCAGGCAACATCGGGCGCAAGCTAGATAAACGCCATGTGGACGAAGAATACTATCCGCTCATTGACCACATCCGCGAACACCAAGCCACGTTTAACGCCATGAGCGAGCACGAAAAGATTGCGTTTATTCAAGCGTTCCTGCGGGAATTGTGATGGCGCAAATAAAGGCAGCCTGAAAGAACTCTGTTTCAGGCTGCCTTTTATATTCCCCAAATGATTAAACAACAAAAACAAAAAAAACACTCCGAAGAGTGTTTTTTGATAAACGCAGATTAGCGTTTTGAGAATTGTTTTGCGCGACGTGCTTTGCGCAAACCAGGTTTTTTACGTTCCACTTCACGAGCATCGCGAGTAACAAAGCCAGCTTGTGAAAGCGCAGGTTTCAACGCTGCATCAAAATCAATCAATGCGCGGGTAATGCCATGACGAATCGCGCCAGATTGTCCTGTTTCACCACCGCCCACTACGTTTACTTTGATGTCAAACACTTCTAGGTTTTCAGTCAAAGCCAAAGGCTGACGAACAACCATGCGGCTGGTTTCGCGTGAGAAGAATTCATCAACGGGACGACCGTTTACAATGATTTCACCTTTGCCTTTTTGCAAGAACACGCGAGCTACTGAGCTTTTGCGGCGACCTGTGCCGTAGTAATATTTACCGTTCATTTGTCGTGTCCTTATTTCAATTCAAGTACTTTGGGTTGTTGCGCGGCGTGTTGGTGTTCTGCGCCTGCATAAACTTTGAGTTTGCGAATCATGGCGTAACCCAAAGGCCCTTTCGGCAACATGCCTTTTACGGCTACTTCTAGGGCGCGACCGGGTTGTTTTTCTTGCATTTGGCGGAAGGTGCGCTCATACAAACCACCTGGGAAGCCTGAGTGGCGATAGTATTTTTTGCCTTCAAATTTGTTGCCTGTTACGCGCAGTTTGTCGGCGTTGATAACGATGATGTAGTCGCCTGTGTCTACGTGTGGGGTGTATTCGGGTTTGTGTTTGCCACGCAAACGGCTGGCAACTTCGGCTGCTACGCGCCCCAGAACTTTGTCTGTTGCGTCAATAACAAACCATTCGCGTTGCACTTCATGCGGTTTCGCTGAAAAGGTTTTCATAAAATGGTTTCCAATAAATATTAGATAAAAGAAACGGTGGATTTTAGTGGGTTTCAGGGGGGGTGTCAATGTGTTGTTGGCTTTTTATTATGCGGTTGCGTTCGTTGAGTTTGGCGTATTTGTAGTATGAGCCTGCGGCTTGGGTGAGCGAGATGGTGAGCCCGTCTGCGCCGTGTTTCCAGCCGCTTTTGATAAGGTAGCTGCGGATGAAGCTCCATGCGCCGTGTAGCAGGGCGGAAAGGGGGCTGCTGGTTTTGTGCCCTGCGTTTTGCTCGGCGTATAGGCTGCTGTATTGTTGCATTTTGTTGATTAGGGCTTCTATGCTGTCGTAGGTGTAGTGGTTTAGGTTGCCTGTGAGCAGTTGGGGGTGGTTGCCTTGGGGGATAATCAGGGCTTCGTGGACGGCGCGTTGGTTGTATTGGGTGTGGGTGCGGTTGTAGAGACGGGGGATGATGTCGGGCGACCAGCCGCAGCCTGTGATGGGGCGGCGTTGGTAGTGGTTGATGCGGTTTAGGGCGTAGATGTTTTCAGGCTGCGTTAGGTCGGCGTTTTGGATGCTGGCAAACAGCTCTGGTGTGATGATTTCGTCGCTGTCTATGTTGAGTATCCAGTCGTTTTTGGCTAGGGCAGCGGCGCGGTTTTTCATGTTGCCAAAGCCGTCAAAGGGGTGGTGGTGGATGGTTACGTTGGGGTATTGGGCGGCGATGGTTAGGGTGTTATCGGTTGAGCCGTTGTCTAGCAGTAGGACTTCGTTGAAACGGGTGAGTGCGTTTAAAACTTCGGCTAGGCAGCGTTCGGCGTTTTTGACGAGCATGGTTACGGTGATGGGGGTGTTCATGGTTTAGCTTTTGAGTAGGGTGTAGGTGGCGGCGATTAGGCTGCTGATGAGTAGGATTGTGGCGATTTGTTTGGCAGCGGTGTCTAGGCGGCGTTGTTGTTGGCGGGTGAATAGGTTGCGGATGATGATTAGGATTAGGACGAATGCGCTGATTAGGGTGAGATAGCGGGTGAGCATGGTGGGTGTGATTAAGGCAGCCTGAAAATAGGAGAATGGTTTTCAGGCTGCCTTTATTGTTTGGGTTTTGGGGTTTAAGGCAGCCTGAAATGGGTAAACAATGTTTTCAGGCTGCCTTTGGGGGGATTATTTGTTGAGTTTGGCGGTAGCGGCTTTGTCTAGGCGGCAGTTGTCGGCAACCACGCTTTGTTGTGCGCCTGGGGTTTCGGCTACGGATAGTTTGCCGCCATCTACTTGCGCGAGCTTGCTGGCATCGGCAGGCATGGTCGTCCACACGGTGGTGCGGGCGCTGGGGTCGTTGCTGATAAAGCGGTTCATGAGATTGAAGCTGGTGTCGCGCCACATGCCTGGGGTGGTTACGCCGTTGATGCGGACTTGGGCGACGATGGCTTGGTTGTTTTTGATGCCATACATGGCGGTGAGTTTAACGTTTTGGAGTTTGTCGTCTTGCAGGATTTGGCAGGTGTAGGCGACTTCTTTTTTGCTGTCAATTTCGCTTTGGGTTGAGGTTTGGCTGTTGGTGGTGGGAGTGAGCTCTTGCTCGCCTTGTGGGGCGGCTTGGGCGGTGAAAGTGGCGGCAGCGAGAATGGCGGCGGTTAGGATAGAACTGAATTTCATGGAATCTCCGTTTCGTTTGGGGTGGCGGTTGCCACAATTGGGCGCGATTAGACTGCTTTTGCGGTGGGTTTGTCAAACGAGTTTGCGTTTGCTTTACATTGTTGGCGGTGGTTTTAGGCAGCCTGAAAATGGATTTGCGTGCTTTGATGCGGTGAAAATGGCTTGGCTTTTGCGCGCGTTGAATTGGGGCGGCAATGCTTGGGCTGCATGGCGTGGTACGCGGCGCAACGCGTGATATGGCTGCTGATTGGCGCGGTTGGGGCGTTTGGCTGGCGTGTGAAGGGGGTTTGGTTACGCCGAAACTTGCTGCGCTTGTTTTCAGGCTGCCTTTGGGACTTGCGGCAGCCTGAAAAGGTGGGATTAGAATTGTTTAGGCTGGAAGCTGGGCTGTGTGAAGCGCTCGCCTGTGTGGATGTTGACGGCGGTAAGCTCTTCGCCCCATAGCGCGCCAGTGTCTAATGACCAGATGCGTTTTTCGCGGCGGTAGCCGAGTGCTGACCAATGCCCGAAGATGATTTCGTGGCTGAGATGTTGGCGGTTGGGTGCGTCAAACCATGCGTGTTGGGGGGTGGGGATGTGTTGGTAGGTTTCTTTGTAGTCGTAGTCTAGGCTGTTGTCAGGGTTGAGCACGCGCATGCGGGTGAGCACATTGGTGATGATGCGTTGGCGTTCTATGCCGTGGCTTTCAGGCTGCCATTGGCTGGGGTGATTGCCATACATTTGCGCGAAAAATGCGCTGGCGTGTTTGCCTGCGATTTGCGCGGCGACTTCGTTGGCAAGGGCTTGGGCTTGGGCAATGCTCCATGCGGGATGGATGCCTGCGTGCACAAGGGCGTGGCTGTCGGTGTGGCGCATCAGGGGTTGTTGGCGCAGCCAGTCGCGCATTTTGGGCATTTGCGGATGGTTGAGAATGGGGGCGAGCGTGTCGCGGCGTTTGAGCTTGCCGTAGCCGTGCATCAGGGCGAGCAGGTGTAGGTCGTGGTTACCGAGCACGATTTGCACGCTGTTTTCGTGTTGCATACAGTATTGCAGGCATTCGAGCGATTGCGGCCCGCGGTTGACAATATCGCCCACGAGCCAGAGCGTGTCGCGGCTGGGGTTGAATTGGATTTGGTTGAGCAAGGCGGTGAATTCGGCGAAGCAGCCTTGTAGGTCGCCGATGGCGTAGTGGGACATAATCTTATTTGCGAATGATGATAAGGGTGGGAATTGTAAGGCAGCCTGAAAGTTTGTGGCGGGCTTTTTCAGGCTGCCTTTTAGATTAGATGCGTTGTTTTATTGGCAAAACCTTGTTGCGCGAAACATTGCGTATAATCGCGCGCTTTTAACGTTACCAAAGGAAAACGAAATGGCTCAAAAAATGTTTGTGGCGGGCGCAAGCGGCGTGATTGGTTTGCCGTTGTGCAAAATGCTGCTGGCGGCTGGGCATGAAGTGTATGGCACCACGCGCAGCTCCGCCAAAGCGCAAATGCTGATGGCGCACGGCATCAAGCCAATAATTATTGATGCGTTTGATGCCGATGGCTTGCTCAAAGAGCTGGACGAAATCCGCCCCGATGTGGTTTTCCACGAGCTGACCGATTTGCCCGATGGCTTGGCGGCTGACCAGATGGAAGCGGCGTTGGTAAGCAATGCGCGTATCCGCGACGAAGGCACGCGCAATTTGGTGCGCGCGGCAAAAGCAGCGGGCGTGAAAAAAATCATCGCGCAAAGCATTGCTTTTGTGTACGCGCCCGATGCGCCGCAGCCTGTTACCGAAGATGCGCCGCTTCTGGATTTTGCCGAGCCAACCTACGGCGAAACCGCGCGCGCGGTGCACAGCTTGGAGCAGCAAATCACCACCGACCCTGCGTTTATCGGCGTTGTGTTGCGTTATGGCTGTCTGTATGGCGCGGGCACGGGCTTTGATGCGCCTGTGGACTTTGCTCCGCCTGTGCACGCGGAAGCAGCGGCGCACGCGGCGGTGCTGGCGTTGCAATGCGAGCAATCGGGCATTTACAACGCGGCAGACGATGATGCACGGCTGTCTAGCGAGAAGGCGAAGCGCGAGTTGGGGTTTGATGCGGGGTTTCGGTTGTAAGAACCTGTATTCACTATTTTCATAGGTAGATTTTATGACATAAAAGCGCGGATACAAGGCAAAAAGCGCAGCAAGGTTGAACACCTTGCGAGCATTTTTAGCGCAGTAGCCGTGTTTTTAGGGCATAAAATCTACCTGAGACCTTTGCAAAATCCCCCCAAATCCCCTAAATTCCCACCAAGACATTTAGG
>CAUSAW010000047.1:0-14966 GCA_963529725.1 uncultured Kingella sp.
AGCGCTTGCATGGCATGCAAGAGGTCAGCGGTTCGATCCCGCTTACCTCCACCACAAAACCAAAAAATCCCAGTCACAACGGCTGGGATTTTTTGCGTTTATCATTTTTCAATACTTAGCGCAGCAAAGGCAGCCTGAAAACAAAACGGCAATCGCGCATCAAATCATCGTGTTCTCAGAATGTTCACATTAAACCGCCCTGCTCCATCCGCGCCCATTAAGCAAAATAAAACATCGCTTTGGCTAAAAACACAATGCACACCATTTGCGTAAACACCGCCGCATGAATGTATTTTGACCAGCCCACCGTCAGCGTGTGGGTTTTCATTTTGTAAACCGCGATAACGAAGTGCGCCAGAATGCCAAAGGCAAACAAAATTTTCAGCGTGAGCATGGTGGCAAAGCCGCCCGAAAACGGATGGCGCAACACGCTGGCGTAGCGATGCGCCATGGTTAGCCCCGATAAAAACACACCGCTCACCACCCACGGCATCACGCGCACAGCGCGATACGACAAGGCGTGCTCCACTTCGCGGCGGGCATCGCGCGACACGCGTTTGCTGTGCATCACGCTTAACACTAGCGCTTCAAAAAACACGCCGCCCACAAACGTGATGGCGCAATAAAGATGGATGATGTGGGCATAGGGATAAAGGGCAGACATGGGATTCCTTTGATGCAGCCTGAAACGGCTGGGCAAGCGGTTGATGCTTTGCGCGCCTGTTGCAAATTCAATGACCAGTTGGCAAGACGATAGTTTGAAAACATCGCGCGGCGCAATTTTCAGGCTGCCTCAACCACTCAGGCAGCCTGAAAACCTTTATGCCGCTTCTTTTGCCAGCGCCACTTTCGCATCGTTCATTTCAAACACCACTTTCTGCGCTTCGTTATCCCAATCAATCGCCACGCTGCCGCCATTCGCCAGCTTGCCAAACAGCAATTCATCGGCAAGGGCTTGGCGGATTTCGCTTTGAATCAGGCGTTGCATCGGGCGCGCGCCCATTTGCGGGTCAAAGCCTTTGGCGGCAAGGTGTTCGCGCAATGCGCTGCCAAACGTGGCAGACACATTTTTCGCCGCAAGCTGCTCGCCAAGCTGGGCAAGGAATTTATCCGCCACGCGCAGGATGATTTCGGGCGTGAGCGGCGCGAAAGGCACAATGGCATCCAAGCGATTACGAAACTCGGGCGTGAAGGTTTTTTTGATGACTTCCATCTCGTCGCCGCGCTCGTGTTTGCCCGTGAAGCCAAAATTGGCGCGGTTGAGATTTTGCGCGCCCGCGTTGGTGGTCATGATGATGATTACATTGCGAAAATCGGCGCTTTTGCCCGTGTTGTCGGTGAGTCTGCCCGCATCCATCACTTGCAAGAACACGTTGTAAATATCGGGGTGGGCTTTTTCTATTTCGTCCAACAGCAACACGCAATGCGGATGCTTGTTGATGGCTTCGGTGAGCAAGCCGCCTTGGTCAAAGCCCACATAGCCTGGCGGCGCGCCGATAAAGCGCGTTACCGCAAATGGCTCGGAATATTCCGACATATCAAAGCGTTGCAGCGTGATGCCCAGCGCGTTGGCAAGCTGGCGCGCCACTTCGGTTTTGCCTACGCCTGTGCTGCCTGAAAACAAAAAGCTGCCAATCGGCTTTTCAGGCTGCCCTAAGCCTGAGCGGGCGAGCTTGATGGCGGTGGTAATCAAATCAATCGCTTCGTCTTGCCCAAACACTTTGGCTTTGAGCGTGTCGGCAAGCTGGCGCAACACGGTTTTATCATCGTGCGACACGGTGGTTTCGGGAATGCGGGCGATTTTGGCGATGATGCGTTCAATCTCGTTTTTGCCGATTTCTTCTTGGCGGTTTTCAGGCTGCGCGATGCGTTGGGCAGCACCTGCTTCGTCAATAATATCAATGGCTTTGTCGGGCAAGAATCGCTCGTTGATGTATTTTGCCGACAGCTCTGCGGCAGCCTGAAACGCATCATCGGTGTAATGCACGTTGTGATGCGCTTCAAACATTGGCTTCAAGCCCTGCAAAATCTGCACGGTCTCGGGCACGCTCGGCTCGCTGATGTCAATTTTTTGGAAACGGCGGTTGAGCGCGTGGTCTTTGGCAAACACGGTGCGGTATTCGTCGTAAGTGGTTGCGCCGATGCAGCGCAGCTGCCCTTTTGCCAACGCGGGTTTGAGCAAATTAGACGCATCCATCACGCTGCCTTGCGTGCTGCCCGCGCCTATCATGGTGTGGATTTCGTCAATAAACAACAGCGCATTGGGAATGGTTGCCAACGCTTTTAACACCGCTTTCACCCGCGCTTCAAAATCGCCACGGTATTTCGCCCCCGCCAGCAACGCGCCCATATCCAGTGAATACACTTGCGCCCCTGCCAACACTTCAGGCACTTGGTTTTGCTCAATCAAATATGCCAAACCCTCTGCCAGCGCGGTTTTGCCTACGCCCGCCTCGCCCACCAGCAAAGGGTTGTTTTTGCGACGGCGGCACAACACTTGCAGCATCCGTTCCATTTCCGCCGCCCGCCCAATCAACGGATCAATGCGCTCGGCTTTCACTTCGGCGTTGAGGTGGATGGTGTAGGCTTCCAGCGGATTATCGGCAAGATTGTTGTCGTCGTCATCATCGCGCGAATGCGATGGCGAACCCGAATTCAGGCTGCCTGAACGATGCGAAAAATAGCGCAATAAATCAATGCGTTTTACCGAATGCAGTTGCAAGAAATATGCCGCAGGGC
Source organism: uncultured Kingella sp. (assembly GCA_963529725.1). Taxonomy (GTDB): domain Bacteria; phylum Pseudomonadota; class Gammaproteobacteria; order Burkholderiales; family Neisseriaceae; genus Kingella_B. The sequence continues at coordinate 2,740 of CAUSAW010000047.1, forward strand.
TGTCTTCCTCGTCCAACAGCGCAATCAACACATCCTCGGGCAATACTTTATCCTGCGACGAATGCTGCACATGAATCATCGCCCGCTGAATCACGCGCTGAAAGCCCACCGTGGGCTGCGGCTCGTGCGTGGCTTGGTCGGCAGGGTAAACAGGCGTGTTTTCATCAATGCTTTCTTGCAGTTGCACCACCAACAGCGCGGTTTCCACGCCGCAATGCTGCAACGCCGCTTTCACATCGGTTGAACCTTGCACAATCGCCAACAGCAAATGCTCCAAGCCCACCAATTCATGCCGCGCGTTTTTAGCGTTGGTGTATAAATCTTGCAAAATCAGTTCAAGTTCTTTTGAAATCATAGAGATACTTCCTCAATCGTGCACATCAGCGGATGCCCTGCTTCTTCGGCAAGCAGCATCACTTGTTGTTGCTTGGTTTCGGCAATATCGCGCGTGTAAACGCCGCACAAGCCTTTGCCATGATGGTGGACTTCCAGCATGATGTTTACTGCCTTGCTTTCAGGCAGCCTGAAAACATCTTGCAGCACATCCACCACAAAATCCATCGGTGTGTAATGGTCATTTAACAGAAAAACGCCGTATTTTTTCGGCGACGCGAGTTGGGTTTTTTGCGATTGGCGTGTGGCTTGATGCAGGCTCATGGTGGGGCTTCTGTTGTATTTTTTGCTATTTTAATGAAAAAGTTTGTCTTTGCCTAAACAAAACTTGACGCTTCTGGTTAAAGTGAGTAAAACGTCAAACAGCATTTAGGGTGCGTTCAGAACCGTTTTTCGCAGAGAACTACTTTTAAACTTGCCCTGATTGCTTTTTGTTTATTAATTTTTGTAAGAAAGTAGCATTTATGGCAACTGGTACAGTTAAATGGTTTAACGACGCTAAAGGTTTTGGTTTTATTACTCCTGATGAAGGCGGCGAAGATTTGTTCGCTCACTTCTCTGCGATTAACATGGAAGGCTTCAAAACATTGAAAGAAGGTCAAAAAGTTTCTTTTGATGTAACCACTGGCCCAAAAGGCAAACAAGCCGCGAACATCCAAGGCGCGTAATCGCGTTTAACCCGCTTAACGGATAACACAAAGCAGATGACTCACAAGTTATCTGCTTTTTTCATGGGCGTTTTTTGTGAACGATTGTTTGGCGCGGTTTTGCGGTTTTCAGGCTGCCTTTGTTGGTATCCGCACGGGCGCGGTTATTTATTCTGTAATCGCTAAGGCAGCCTGAAAGCGAGTTGACGAGCTTCTGCGCAGCTAAAACGGATATTGCCGATTTAAGCTATAATTCTATTTTCAACAATATTTTTATTTTTATGATTGTTAAACGTTTTTTGGCTGTTTTGGTTATTTTGTTGCTCATCAGCGGCGCGTATGCCGCTTTGCTGTTTGCGCCTAAGAACAATGGCACGCCTTATCGCTTGGTGGTGGAAAAGGGGCAAGGCATGGCGGCGGTGGGGCGTAAGCTGGCAGCAGACGATAAGATTTACAGCCGTTATGTGTTGCTATCGGCGGCATACGCGCTGGGCGCGCACGATAAGCTCACCAGTGGCAGCTATCATTTTAATGGGCGCGTTTCCAGCTGGGAGATTTTGCAGCATTTGCGCAAAAACAGCCCTGATTTGGTTTCGGTGCAGATTGTTGAAGGGATGCGGTTTAGCCAGATGCGCCGCGTGGTGAATCAGGCGGAGAATATTCGGCACGATACGCGCGCGTTGAGCGATGCGGAATTGCTGAAAAAAATTGACCCCAATGTGATGTCGGACAACCCCGAAGGGCTGTTTTTCCCTGATAGCTATGAGATTGCGGCGGAAAGCAGCGATATTCAGATTTTTCAGGCTGCCTATAAGGCGATGCAGCGCGAATTAAACAAGGCGTGGACGAGTAAACAAGAAGGTTTGCCGTATCAAAAGCCTTATGATTTGTTGATTATGGCGAGCTTGGTGGAAAAGGAAACGGCGCACGAGGACGACAGGGGCGATGTGGCGGCGGTGTTCCGCAATCGCTTGGCAAAGGGGATGCGCTTGCAAACCGATCCTACGGTGATTTATGGCATGGGCGACGCGTATCAGGGCAAGATTCGCAAGGCGGATTTGCAGCGCGATACGCCGTATAACACTTACACGCGCGATGGCTTGCCGCCCACGCCGATTGCGCTGCCCAGCCGCGCGGCGTTGCAAGCAGCGGCGAACCCTGCTGATAGCGATTATTTGTATTTCGTTTCGCGCATGGATAACACGGGGCGCAGCCAGTTTAGCCATACGCTGGATGAGCATAACGCGGCGGTGCGTAAGTATATTTTGAAGAATAAATAAGTGTTTCAGGCTGCCCTATTGCCAGCGGCAGCCTGAAAGGTTTGTGCTAAAATCGCGCGTTTTTCACACACCACTTTAAGGATTAAATATGTTGTTTCCAGAACAAGTTAAAGAGCTGATTGCCCAAGTTACCCCTTGCGAATTGATTGAAGTGGAAGGCGATGGGCATCATTTTTTTGCCAAGATTGTATCGGCTTCGTTTGAAGGCAAAGCGCGCTTGGCGCGCCATCGTTTGATTAAAGATGGCTTGGCGGAAAAGCTGGCGAGCAATGAATTGCACGCGCTGTCTATCACCGTGGCGGCAACGCCTGCCGAATGGGCGGCAAAGCAAGCATAAAACCAAACTAATTAAGGCAGCCTGAAAACAAGTTCAGATGCACGTTTTAGCTTCGCTGAAACTCGCTTCGCTCGTTTTCAGGCTGCCTTTTTGTTGATTGATTTAACGCGCTGGCTCGTTATTGTTTACCCGCAAATCAATCAATTCTGTGCCTGCCAGCCAGTCGTACAAAAATTGTTTACGCGGATTAAACAGGGCAAACCCCCACGGCAATATCCACCAAAACAGCGCGGCGATGGTGGCGTTTTTGCCATGCCAACCCAAATGCTGCAAGGCGGCGTATGCCAGCAAGGGGATAAACACCAGCAGCACGCACGCCCAAGCAAAGCGCAGCAGCAATTGTTTTTTGCTGGGGCGATTGCCCGCTAGGTTGATTAAACCGATTTGCCACACGCGCATCGGCAGCGTTTGCCCTTCGCGCTGCCAGTTCAGGCGAAAATATTGCCACCACGCCAGCAGAAAAACGATGCTGGTAAGCAGGGGAACGATGGGCGCGAGCGCGGGTGCGCTGCGGCTGATTATGGTGTTGATGATGCCAGCAACAATGCCCGCGAGTATGGTTACCGAGCCGATAAGCAGGCTTTCATACAGCAAGGCGGCGAAGCGGCGTTTAAGCGAAACGATGGGGCGCATGGGGTTTCCTATGGCGTGAGTATGGCAATTGATGCAGCCTGAAAACCGCGCAACGGCGTTGCGAAGCGAATGAGCGCGGCAGGTTTTATCCGCCCTGCCCTTTTTCAGGCTGCCTTTTGGATGATGGATTAGTGGTCTTTTTCCGCCAACGCAAAATGCTGTTGCACGGCTTGGATGGCTTGAGCTTGATAGCCGCTGGCAAATGGGTCTAACACCGTATCGGCGGGGATTTTGCGCAGCCAAGTGAGTTGGCGTTTGGCGAGCTGGCGCGTGGCGGCTTGCCCTTGTTCAACAAATTGGGCGAAGCTGGTTTCGCCGTCTAAATGTTGCCACGCTTGGCGATAGCCCACGCAGCGGATGCTGGGCATATCGGGATGCAGCGCAGGATAAAGCTGGCGAAGCTGACGCACTTCTTCTAAAAAACCGTTATCTATCATATTGTTAAATCGTTGGTTGATTTGCGCGTGCAGCAGGCTGCGATCGGCGGGAATCAGCGCGAGCGTGTGCAAATCCAGCGGTGCGGTGGCGGTGGCGTGTTCGGCAAGATGCTGGCTCATGGACTTGCCGGTTAGTTGATAGATTTCCAAAGCGCGTTCAATGCGCTGGCTGTCGTTGGGTTTTAGGCGTGCGGCAGTGGCGGGGTCTAGACGTTGCAATTCGTTGTATAAAAAGGATAAACCATGCTCGGCTTTGCGCGCTTGCAGTTGGGCGCGGATGGCAGGGTTGGCTTCGGGTAAGTCGTTTAAGCCTTGCGTGAGCGCGTGGTAATACATCATGGTGCCGCCCACAATCAGCGGCAGGCGTTGACGGGCGTCGATTTCGCCAACCAGCCGCGTGCAATCGCGCACAAAATCGGCGGCGCTGTATGCTTCAACGGGGCTGATGATGTCAATCAAATGATGCGGCACGGCGGCGCGTTCGGCGGCGCTGGGCTTGGCGGTGCCGATGTTCATGTCGCGGTACACGAGTGCGCTGTCTAGGCTAATGATTTCGCAGGGAAAGTATTGCGCGATGGCAAGCGCAAGGGCGGTTTTGCCGCTGGCGGTTGCGCCGAGTATGGCGAAGGCTTTGGGCTGGGGCATGGCGGTTGGGGTAAACAAAAGTGGGCGGATTATACGGGCTTTCAGGCTGCCTTTGGGAGCAAATAGGCAGCCTGAAAACAGCGCGCGCAACATGGCGCAGCAATCTCATCTGCGGCGTGTTGCGTTGCGCCGCCCGCGCATGCTAACAATTTTTGCTTACACATCAGCAGCCTGAAACAACGTAATACCGTAACATGAAATCCGTGTATAATCGCGGGCGTTTTTTTCTTAACCCCTGTTTACACAATATTCACAAGGAGAAATATCATGCGCCAACGCGCAATTAAATCAACCGTTTTGGCTGTTGCTTTAACGTTTTCAGGCTGCCTTTGGGCAGAAGCGTTGCCTGTGGTTACCAGTTTTAGCATTTTGGGCGATGTTACCCAGCAAATTGGCGGCGAGCGGGTGCAAGTAACCAGCTTGGTGGGGGCGGATCAAGACGCGCACGCCTATCAGCTAACGGGCGGCGATGTGAAAAAAATTGCGGCGGCAAAATTGGTGTTACTCAATGGCTTAGGCTTGGAAAGCGGCGATGTGCTGCGGGCGGTGAAGCAAAGCAAGGTGCCGTATGCGGAAGCCACGCAGGGCATTTCGCCGATTAAGGCGGAAGAAGAGCATCACCATCATCACGACCACGCGGGGCATAGCCACGATCACGGCGAATTTGATCCGCACGTTTGGGGCGACCCTGTGTTGATGCAAAAATATGCGGAAAACGTTGCCAAGGCGTTGATTAACGCCGACCCTGCGGGCGCGAGCTATTATCAGGCGCGCTTTAAAAGCTATTCGGCAGAATTGGTACAATTGGATGGCTATGCGCGCCAGCAGTTCAACAGCATTCCGCGCGATAAGCGCAAGGTGCTCACAGGGCACGATGCGTTTAACTATCTGGCAAAACGCTATGGCGTTACCTTTCTTGCGCCGCAAGGGGTGAGCACGGAAGGCGAAGCATCGGCGAAAACCGTTGCCGCGATTATTCGCCAAATCAAGCAGCAAGGCGTGAAGGCGGTGTTCACCGAGAATATTAAAGATGGACGCATGGTGCAGCGCATCGCGCAGGAAACGGGCGTGAAAGTGGGTGGTGTGTTGTATTCGGATGCGCTGTCCAAAGGTGCGCCTGCGAAAACGTATGCCGATATGTTTCGCTACAACGTGAAAACGATGGTAGGCGCGATGAAGTAGGCAAGCATCTGCGCCAAACGGTTTTCAGGCTGCCTATTGCGAATCTACAAACAGGAGAATGGTTTAAGCTGTTGTCTGACGTTAAACCGCATAGAGAGAAACAAGCGCACAAAAGGCAGCCTGAAAATGGAAAACCTGTATTCCGCTGGGGATACAGGTTTTTCTTTGTGCTTGGATGGTGCGAACTGGTTTTCAGGCTGCCGCAATCTTCGCCGCCGCAGGCAAAAAGCATTCCAGCAAATCCAGCTTGTCGCCATTGCAATCAAACACCGAACGCCGCGCCAGCAAATAAGGCGGCGCAAGCGCAAACTGCAAGGGGCTGCGCGTGAGCGGTAGGCAGCCTGAAAACAGTATCTGCCCCAGCGGCGTTGTGCCGCAATCCAGCCATTCGCGCCAAGCCGAATCCAACGCGCACACGCTTTGCGCCTGCACCACCGCCACGCCATCCAGCAGCAGCGTAACGCGCCGCGCAAATTGCCGTTGATGCAGCCTGAAAACGCCTGCGCCGCCAACGCTCTCGCCCAGCGCATCCAGTTGTACAGAAAAATCGCCCCGTTGCGACAGCGCCACCGTGAGCGATTGTGCGCTTGCCAAATCAGGCGCAACAAGGCAATCGGGCAAATTCGGTTGCCAAGCGATCACGCGCCGATCTCGCTTTCAGGCAGCCTTAAAAAGGTGTCGCGGTAATATTTCAGCTCGTCTATGCTTTCCAAAATATCGTCCAACGCCTTGTGCGAACCTTTTTTTACCACGCCTTTATACACCGCAGGATGCCAACGCCGCGCCAATTCTTTCAGCGTGGACACATCCAAATTGCGATAGTGGAAAAACGCTTCCAAGCGCGGCATATATTTCACCATAAAACGGCGGTCTTGGTGGATGGTGTTGCCACACATCGGCGAGGCTTTGGCAGGCAGCCATGCGCTCATAAAATCCAGCAGTTTTTGTTCCACATCCGCTTCGGTGTAGTGCGATGCTTTCACCCGCGCGGTTAAGCCCGTGCGTGCGTGCGTGGCGGTGCACCATTCGTCCATGTTGTCCATAATTTCATCGCTTTGATGGATGGCAAACACTTCCGATTGCGCCAGCACGTTTAAATCCTTATCCGTGATAATCATCGCTATTTCAATGATTTTATCCGTTTCAGGGTTCAGCCCCGTCATCTCCATATCCAGCCAGCAAAGGTTGTTTTGGTCTTTCATTTTTGATTACTTTCCACTACACAAAACGCGCTATTATACGCCATTCCTTTTTCAGGCTGCCTACCATGCCCCCATTCATCTCCAACTGGCTCGCAGAATGGTCAAACCCCTATAAACGCTATCAACACCAGCGCACCATGCACGCCATCCGCCTTGCCCTTGCCGTTGTTGCCGCCATTCTCATCGCCTATCTGGGCAAAATTGAACACGGCGAATGGATTGCCATGACCGTTTTTGTGCTGCTCGGCAGCGTGCCCTATCAAGGCGCAATCAACAGCAAAGCCTACGAGCGCACCATCGGCACGGTGCTGGGCATGGCAATCGGCATCGCGCTCATCTGGCTCAACCACAATATGCTGCACAACAACCCGCTCTATTTCATCATCATCGCCATCATCAGCGGCATCAGCGGCTGGCACACGCTCGGCAACTATGGCTACGCCGCCATGCTCGCAGGGCTGACCATGGCGATGCTGCTGGGCAATGTGAGCAACGACTGGCTACACGCAGGCATCGTTCGCGCGATAAACGTCATCATCGGCGTGGTGATTGTGTTGATTGCCGCCACGCTCATCCCCATCAAATCCATGCTCACATGGCGATTTTTGCTCTCCGACAATCTCGCCACCTGCGCCCACCAATTCTCGCTGATTACCGTGCACAAAGCCCTGTCCGAAGAAACCCAAGCCGCCTTATGGCTGGAACAGCGCAGCCTGAACACGCGCCTTGTTAAAGCCCGCAGCCTGCTCGCCCCCACCGCCCACGAAAGCAAAATCAACCTTGCTCTGCTAGACAGCATCCAGCAAAGCCAGCGCAACATCGTGAGCAGCATCAACCTAATGCTCGCCACTGTGCCCAAGCTGCCCAAAGCCCGCCTAAGCGTTGAAGCCGAACAACTGCTCAGCCGCCATTTCGCCACCCTGCAACACGACCTGCACCGCGCATCCAAGCTGCTCAAAGGCGAATGGCGACAGCCCATCAGCATCCAATTCCCCGAAGAAGACCAAATCCGCACCATCGCCGCCAAGCTGCCGTTTGAAACCCAAGGCTTTGTGTGGATCAGTCTCAACATCCGTAGCGAGCTGGCAAACTTGCTTACGCTATTGCAATCGCAACGCGAAAAATGGCTTACCACCGAAGAGAAAGAGAAACTTGGTGCGGGATAAGTTTCAAGCGGTTTCAGGCTGCATCAGGCAATAAAAGGCAGCCTGAAACCCCATCAAACTCATGTTTTCAGGCTGCCTACGCAATCGCCTAAACCTGTTTCAGGCTGCCTATTTATCTTCATCTATTCGTTCAAATTAAGCCGCATCAAACCGCGCATGACCAGTTTCAACCCAACCACAAACTAGGCGCAGCATCAGTCAAACCATTTTCAGGCTGCCGCAAGCAACAAAGAAGCAGCCTGAAAACGCTTTTACCCATTTTCAGGCTGCCCTATTTCAAGCAACTACTTACTTATCATCTTTCACTTCTTGGAACTCAGCGTCCACCACATCATCATCTTTCTTATCAGCAGATGCCTGTGCGCCGCCTTTTTCCGCTTCCGCCTGCGCTTGGGCATACACAATCTCGCCCAATTTTTGGCTGGCTTCACCCAAGGCTTCCGCTTTCGCTTCAATTTCCGCCTTGTCGTCGCCCTTAACGGCTTCTTCGGCAGCCTTCACCGCAGCTTCAATTTTCTCTTTTTCCGCAGCGTCCAATTTATCGCCGTGGTCTTTCAGCGACTTGTTCACAGAGTGAATCAACGCCTCAGCGTGATTACGGCTTTGCACCAATTCGTGCAATTTTTTATCCTCTTCCGCATTGGCTTCCGCATCTTTCACCATGCGTTCGATTTCTTCCTCGCTCAAACCAGAAGAACCTTGGATGGTGATGTTTGCCGCTTTGCCCGTGCCTTTGTCTTTGGCAGAAACATGCAGAATGCCGTTCGCATCAATATCAAAGGTTACTTCAATCTGCGGCATGCCGCGCGGTGCGGGTGCAATATCGGTCAAGTTGAACTGACCCAAAGATTTGTTGGCAGAAGCACGTTCGCGTTCGCCTTGCAGCACATGGATGGTTACTGCGGGTTGATTGTCTTCCGCCGTAGAGAACACTTGCGATGCTTTGGTTGGGATGGTGGTGTTTTTGTTGATGAGTTTGGTCATCACGCCGCCCATGGTTTCAATGCCCAACGACAAAGGCGTAACGTCCAGCAGTAACACGTCCGTGCGACCGCCGCCCAACACTTCGCCTTGAATCGCCGCGCCCACGGCAACCGCTTCATCAGGGTTCACATCTTTGCGTGGCTCTTTGCCGAAGAAGTCTTTAACCGCTTCTTGCACTTTGGGCATACGGGTTTGACCGCCCACCAAAATCACGTCGTCAATATCGCCCGCGCTCAATCCCGCATCTTTCAGCGCGATTTTGCAAGGCTCAATAGAACGCACAATCAAATCTTCCACCAAGCTCTCAAATTTGGCGCGGGTTAATTTCATCGCCAAGTGTTTGGGACCAGCCGCGTCCATAGTGATATAAGGCAGGTTGATTTCGGTTTGCTGCCCGCTGGACAATTCAATTTTGGCTTTTTCAGCCGCTTCTTTTAAGCGTTGCAACGCCATCACATCGTTTTTCAAATCAATGCCTTGTTCTTTTTTGAACTCAGCGATGATGTAGTCAATAATGCGTTGGTCAAAGTCTTCGCCGCCCAAGAAAGTGTCGCCGTTGGTTGCCAAAACTTCAAATTGTTTGTCGCCTTCCACATCGGCAATTTCAATAATAGAAATATCAAATGTGCCGCCGCCCAAGTCATACACAGCAATTTTGCGATCGCCTTTGCTGCCTTTGTCCATGCCAAATGCCAATGCGGCTGCGGTAGGCTCGTTGATGATGCGCTTTACGTCCAAGCCCGCGATGCGACCCGCGTCTTTGGTGGCTTGGCGCTGGCTGTCGTTGAAGTAGGCGGGCACGGTTACCACTGCTTCGGTTACTTTTTCGCCCAAATAGGCTTCGGCGGCTTCTTTCATTTTGCGCAACACTTCGGCAGAGATTTGTGGCGGAGACAATTCTTTGCCTTGCGCTTTCACCCATGCGTCGCCGTTTTCAGCTTTGATGATTTCAAACGGCATGGTTTCAATGTCGCGTTGCACTTCTGCGTCGCTGAATTTATGACCAATCAGGCGTTTTGCCGCATAAATCGTGTTTTTGGCGTTGGTTACCGCTTGGCGTTTAGCGGGCGCACCCACCAAGATTTCGCCGCCGTCCAAATAAGCCACCACGGAAGGCGTAGTGCGCGCGCCTTCTGCGTTTTCAATAACTTTGGTTTGACCGTTTTCTGAAATGGCAACACATGAGTTGGTTGTGCCAAGGTCAATACCGATTACTTTTGCCATATTATTTGCTCCTTAAAGATTGCAATAAAAATAAATGGCGCGGGGGTCCAATCTGCTTTTCAGGCTGCCTGAAAGCATCGCCGCGCCTTGATGGCTTGCTAGATAGGGCGGGTATTTGGCTTTTTCAAGTGTTTTTTGCAAATTTATTCGTAAAGATTGGTTAGGCGGCGGTTTCAGGCTGCCTATTCTTCGCGCTCGCGTTCGTAATCTTGATAGGTATAGCGGCAAAGTCCGCCGTCAGCGTTGCGCCATGTGGCGATGCGGTTTTCATCGTCATATTGGAATTGGCGGCGTTCGGCAATGCGATATGCGGTGATACACATCATTCTGCCTGCCAACCACAGCAATACGCCGCACCATGCGGATATTTTTCCGGCAACGCTTATCAGCAACAGAATAATCGCTATCAGCGTGCAGTAATCGGACAAGGCGCGCAGCCATGCGGCAAGACGCGAACACCGCTCAAATCCCATGCGCTCCACTTCGTTTTGCCACATCGGGCTGAATATCATCATTGCTGATTCCTTTTGCTTATCTTTATCTTAGGAATCACCATTTTATCGTTTCAGGCAGCCTGAAAACCATAAATTGCGCTACAATCCGCGCAGCCACTACTTTCAGGCTGCCCCAACAAAGGACAAATCATGGAACAAGAAATCAACATCTGGCAACAAAAATGGGTTATCGGCAACTGGAAAATGAACGGGCAACTCCACAACAACAATAATCTTGTCCATAAGCTGCGCCAGCTTCCTGCCGCCAGCAACGTCTGCATCGGCATCAGCCCGCCCACTGTTTATCTATTGCAAGTACACAACGCCGTGCAAATCGTGTTAGACAACAAAATTCACGTTTGCGCACAAGATGTTAGCCGCTTCCCAGACAAAGGCGCTTACACAGGCGAAGTTTCCGCCGAAATGATGCGCGATGTCGGCGTGGATATTGTGCTCATCGGACACTCCGAACGCAGCCTTTATTTCAACGAAAAAAACGACGTGCAACGCCTAAAAATAGAAAACGTGTTAAACGTAGGCTTAATTCCGCTGCTGTGCGTGGGCGAAAGCCTGAAAGAGCGCGAAGACGGGCGCGAAAAAGAAGCCGTTGCCTACCAGCTTTCCGTGTTCAAAGGGCTGAAAACCCAGAACTTCGCCGTTGCCTATGAACCCGTATGGGCGATTGGCACAGGAAAAGTCGCAACAAAAGAACAAATTGCCAATATGCACGCATTTATTTACAGCGAAATCTTGTCATTGTGTGGCAACGATGCTAATATCCGCGTTCTTTATGGCGGCAGCGTGAATGATACCAATGCCGCCGAAATTTTTAGCGTTCCCCACGTTGACGGCGCACTCGTTGGCGGCGCATCGCTCAAATACGATGCCTTCACCGCCATCATTCAAGCCGCACAAGACACACAATAAACCCAATGGCAGCCTTTAAAACCCTTATTCTCGTCATCAACATCTTCTCGTCTATCGGCGTTGTTTGCCTTGTGCTTATGCAGCAAGGCAAAGGCGCAGACGCAGGCGCAGGTTTTGGTGGTTCGGGCAGCGCACAAGGCGTATTTGGCTCCGCGGGCAACGCAAACTTTCTCAGTCGCATGACGGCTGTGTTTGCAACCATATTCTTTGCATCCAGCTTGGCATTAAGCTATGTGCACAGTGGCAATCACAACAAAGGCATTGATTTTAGCAACGTGCAACAAAGCACCGCACCCATCGCTTCTGCGCCTGCTAGCACCATGCACACTGCATCGCAGCCAGCCATGCCAAAACAAACAGAAACAACGCCAGCCGTGGCAGCCAGCCAAGCACTTACTACTAGCGAACCTGCTGCGGCAAGCATGGCAGCTACTACTGCTCCTATGGTAGCAAGCGCAGAAATGGCAAGCGCACCAGCGCAAAAAGCCAGCGAGCCTGCGGCAGCCAAAGAAAGCAACAAAAAAGCAGCACCTGCTAAAAACAAAAATGCAAAACCTGCTAAAAAGCAAAACCATAAATAATCTTAACGCCGACATGGTGAAATTGGTAGACACGCTATCTTGAGGGGGTAGTGAGCCTAGCTCGTGCGAGTTCAAGTCTCGCTGTCGGCACCAAA
>CAUSAW010000048.1:0-14805 GCA_963529725.1 uncultured Kingella sp.
AGGGGAAATTCTAACTTAATGTGAATTTCCTGAGTTATCTAGGACAGCCCCAAATGATTTCACGAATTGGATAATTGCATGCGGAACATTTGTATCAGCAATAGGATTAGTAATATTCAGCTATCTTACATATAAGAATCAAAAGAATTCCGAATTCTATGCGCTATTTCAAATAATGCTTAATGAACATAATCGGTTATTAGAAATAATAACGAAGGACAAAGATGTACTATATTTAACTCACTCAATTGTGCAAGCATATTTGGATAATTATGAAAAAAGGTTTTATTCTGAGCGCTATATTGATAGTGATAACAACTGGCAAGAAAAGGAGCAGCATTCAATTAGCGATGAATCTGTTTATGAGAATTATGCATTAGAACAAATAAATAAAAATCAATTAATAAGACCTTATTTTATAGTTTTATTTAGGCTATTGAAATTAATATACCTAAGCAACAAAGTTGATTTTGAAGATAAAAGAGAATGCTATGGCTTAGTAAGAAGTTTAATTCCTGCTAATATCCTATTTCTAGTTTTGTTTAATGCAGTGCAGTTTAATAAACAAAAATCACCAAATTATGTTGAGTTGCTTATTCAATCTTCTTTTTTTGAACATCTGCCTATTAATCAGGAGTGGATAACTAAACAATTTAGAATTAATCCATTAACATCGGAAGGAGGCTCTGTTCCAGAACCGACTGACAAAGTTATTCTAGCTTTTGAAGAATATATTTTTTCAGGAAAATTTATTGATTCAAAAGTTTTTGGAGAAAGTATTTACCTTCAATCATATTTAGAAGGTAAACGACAGCAAGCGTAGTCCATATAGCGTAGGGTGTGCAGCTTTGCTGCGCACGCAGTTTAAGGCAGCTTGAAAGCCCAAATATCGTTTTCAGGCTGCCTTTTCAGTAAGTAGCTTGGGTTGCAAACCCAACATTTCCGATTATTCAACTAATATTGGGTTTCAACCCAACCTACGCTTGCTTGTCAGCAAGCCACAGGACAGATACCATTGCCCGCGTATTTTGCCGTTTCAGGCTGCCTGAAAGCGGTTTTTTTGTTGCGCCAACTTTTTAAACAACCCCAAGGAGACCCCATGCAAAACAAACTCATAACCATCGCGCTTTTAACCACCGCGCTCGCCGCCCACGCCGAAACCTTTCCGATGACCAATCTGCCCCAAGGCTGGGCAGGCAGCATCAATGTTGCCCAATGCGCCGAAGGCAAATGCGCGGGCAAAGGCGAAGTGCGGCTGACGCTAGGCAAGCAAACACACACGCTGCCCGCCGATTTCCACGAATTTTCCGCGCCCAAAGCCCAAGGTGCCGCACCGCTGGTCAATCCGATTGCCATCAACGATTTTAATTTTGACGGCAAAGACGATGTTGCCGTGCCGCGTGGGCATCAAGGACCATACGGCTCAGCCAGCTACGATATTTATGTGCAAACAGCCGACGGCAAATTGGTTCGCAACGCCGATTTAACCGATTTGACCGATAACTACATGGGGCTGCCTGAAACCGATGCGAAGCGCAAACTGCTGATTGTTTACGGAAAATCAGGAGCAGCCATTCATTACACCGAACACTATCGCCCCAGCGCCAAAGGGCTGCAAAACGTGTATTCGCGTGTTGATACCCATAACGGCTGCGGTGCGGATAAAGTGAAAATCGCCGAAAAAGCCTTGCTACCAAACGGCAAATGGCGCAGCAAAAACCGCTGCCTATCTGATGCGCAATACAACAAACTGCTTGAGCGCGAAACAGCAAAGCGATGAGCAATCATTAAACGCAAGCAAGCGTAGCCCGCATAGCGTAGGGCGTGCAGCTTTGCTGCGCACGCGATTCAAGGCAGCCTGAAAACGGTAAAAATCCTTTTTCAGGCTGCCTTTTTAGCGAGTAACTTGAGTTGCAAACCCAACATTTCCGATTATTCAACTATGTTGGGTTCCAACCCAACCTAACACATACTGACAACAGCCACACCACAACAAAACCATCCGCATTGATTTTTAACCCCCAATCCCAAAAGGCAGCCTGAAAATGCCCATCCGCAAATTCACCCGCAACAGCGCCGATAGCGAGCATTACGATTACTGCGCCCGCCATCGCTATCCCGTTATCATCATCGCCAACCTAGATGCCGAGCACTGCACGCTGTTCTACGACATCACCGAGCGCGATTGCGACCTGCAAACCGTTTCCGCCGCCGTGCGCCAAATCGCCGAAGCCTACGCCGAACTCTATGACCTGCCCGCCCACATCCGCGAACGCTTCGCCGACCAGCTCTATTATTTAAATTTCCCCGTGCGCCGCGAACACGTCGAAGCCGCTGCCAACGCATTGTTTGATTACTTGCTGCGGCAGATGAAGGCAGCCTGAAAACGGTAAAAACCCATTTTCAGGCTGCCTTTTAGCCGCGCTTAGGGCAGCCTGAAAACCAAAAACGCCCGTCAGTTATTTGACGAGCGTTTTTTGTGGCTTAAATGGGCGGATTATTTGCTGTTGTTCAGGCAAGATGCGTACACCGCTGCGCCCCATTCGCGCATGATTTCTTGGCGTTCAGCATCGGTTTTGCCGATGTGGATATTGCTTTTGGGCTGTTTGTAAAGCAGCGAGTTGATGCTGGCGATGGAGCTATTGGCCGCTTTTTGCGATTCGGGATTAACCAGTTTGAGGTATTTTTGTTGCAGCATTTTTAACGCGGTGGCTTGGTTGGTGCCCGCTTGAAATAGCCCCATTGAATCATAGGCAACATTGGCTTCAAAGGTGCAATCTTGGTTGAGCTGCTGTTGCGCGCTGGGTGCAGCGGGCGCGGCAAAGGCGGGCGCGGCAAGCAGGGCAGCGGTTAGCGTGATTAGGCTAATTTTTTGTTTCATAAAATCATCCTTTCGTTTGTTATCAAAATTTGAGCGGCAAGAGGGCATTGTAGAGAGTATTGCAGGGGTGGGCAACTTTTTGGCTGGTTTTGCGTTTAGCTTTATTGGTTTTCAGGCTGCCATGCGCTGTCGCATTTGTTCAAACAAGCAAATGGTGGCGGCTTGGGCGATGTTGAGCGATTCCACCGCGCCTTGCATGGGGATTTTCACCGTAGCTTGGGCGGCGGCGATGATGTCGGGCGAAACGCCATTGCCTTCGTTGCCAAAAATCCATGCCGATGGCTGGCGCAAGTCTAAGTCGTATAAGGAAAAATTGTTGTGCTCGCTGAGCGCGGTGGCGAGCGTGCGCTGGGGGTAGCGTGCCAGCCATTCGCGCAGGTTTACGCGCTCGTGTAGCGTGAGCACAAAATGCGCGCCCATACCCGCGCGCAACACTTTGGGCGAATAAGCATCGGCGCAACCCAAGCCCAGCACCACATCGCGGATGCCAGCCGCCGCTGCGCTGCGCAACACCGTGCCAACGTTGCCTGCGTCTTGCACGGCGTCTAACACAATGCAATCGCCGTTTGCGGGTGATGCGGTTTGTGGCAGCGCAATCAGGCTGATGATGTCGTCGGCGTTGTTTAGGCTGCTGATTTTTTGCAGTAGGTACGGCGCAACAAGGGTGATGCGGTTTTCAGGCAGCCTTGCCATCAGCGCGGCGGTTTCAGGCTGCCTGAATTTGGGCTCGGGGATGTAAACCTGCTGCGGCGTGTTGCCTGCGTCCAAATAGGCGGCGAGCAGATGCGCGCCTTCCAGCGCGGCTTGCTGGTGTTCGCGGCGCTGTTTGGCGGCGGTTAGGATTTTGGCAAGGTGTTTGAGCTGGGGATTTTGTGGGGATTGGATGGATGGTATGGTTATACTCATATTTACTCCCTTGCTTTCGCTCTCACATAAGGCTTATACCCCTTTCCCGCTTCCGTCTTAATACAAATCCGCCCATCACAAACCGTTGCATCTGAAGCATTCCACGCCCGCATAATCTCCACAGCATTGTGATAACGCATGAATTCATTTTTGTATTGCCATACCAAAAACCAAGACATTATCCCCAATGCAATAAATACCCCGACAATTCCCATAATCCAAAAATTAACCGTTCTGTGTGTTTGTTTCACCTTCTCAAAAACAGGAGACACAATCCTATCGTATTCTTGAACCAGTGGAGGCAATACCCTTTTCGTTTCATCCATTAAATGTTTGCTAAATTGAGTTGATTCCTGATGTAACTCATGGCGAATTTGGTTAGAATTTTGAATCAGTATTTCGGCTATTCTTTGCTCGCGTTCTGACATTTCCGCGCTTAAAACCATCAAAGACTGAATAGCCACACGCAATTCATCATTCAGATCATTCAGCGCATCTACTTCGTCATAATCAGCGTATTCCATTTATTTTCCTCTCCCTAAAAAGCAGTCATATAAAACAAAAGCAGACTTTTTCAGTCTGCTGCTCATCAATCATACTTAACGTCTTATGCCACGAGATAGTGATTGAGATTGTTGTTGCTCCGCTTCCTGCTGGCGACGCTGTTCAGCTTGTTCTTGCATTTGTTCCCATTCACGTTGAAACGCTTGCTGGCGTTGCTCCGCCTGCTGTTCCGCATAAAGCTCTGCACCGCGTGCTTTTAATGCCATTCCCGCATCAGATTGCGCAAAGCTAGCCGAAAGAGCAGCACGTGATTGCGTATCGCCTGATAATATTGCTGCGTATAAATCTTTATTGGAAATTTTGTTCCAATCAATTTCTTTTGGATTGACTTGTGGTTGAGCTGGTACATTACTTCGCATACGTGCGATAGGCATACCATTTAAATCCGTAACGGTTTTTTCTTGGATGGGAGTGCCATTTTCGGAAACTTTTATGTTTTCTGTAGTAATTGTTTCTTTTTTATAATCCGTGGTTTTTATGGAAATAGGACGACCATTTTCATAGTTTGTTATTATCTCGGAAATAGGTTTAAATTTCTCATTAAATTCAGTTTCTTTTTGAGTTTCTAAGTTTCCCTGTTTATCATGTATTTCTAATTTTTTTAGATATATAGACCCATTTGCATCTTTTGGATGCCCATAAGAGTACTCGGAAAAATACTTACCGTCTTTTTCATATTGAATTTGAGAGTCAATTGAAGAGTTAACCTTATTATGTATTGGAATTCCATTAACAACAGGAACATCTAAATATGTATAACGAGCAGGTTCACCTAATCTTTTTGCAATTCTACTTTCAATTTCCGTAGCATACTCCTCTCTATTATTTACCATATTCAATTGCCTGTCATCAAATGTGGGTTTGCAGCGATATTGCGCACATTCAGCAGGCATAGATTTATTTGCATCTAGTTTATTTGCATCTACATAAAAAATCTTTTCTGATTTGTCTATTGAATGGACTGCTTCATGTAATAAGACCATCGCAGGAGAAAGGTATCCACTGCTACTGCTGCCAGGAGTAGGATTACTATTTTGAATGAAGGGGGAAAATGTTGGATTCCATGTAATTACATTATTATAATGTCCTCCATTTAATCCAGTATCAAATCTAATACTTACGCCATTGTTTGCTGCTTTTTGTAAAATTTCTTGTGCTTCCTTATCTTGGCTTAAATAATTTATTGATTTTTCAAATTCCGCTTTAAGCTCCATTTTTTCTTTTTCAGTAGCATTTGGGGGATACACAAGGTTAAATGAATCAGCCATAACCATAATACTTACTCTCCTATTACTTTTTTAGTTAATTGCTTTAATGCCTCAGCTTGAAAAGTTATTCCCGTAGGAAATTTTTCAATTTTCCCATTCTCAATTTTTTCAATCTGGAAAATCATAAAATCAGGTGCGTTAGCTTCATCTGAAAGAATTACTTCTATATTTTGTTGCTTATGTTTTAATTTTATTAAAAATCTAGTTTCACGTAAAGAATTGTGATAATTTTTAAATTCCATATTTCTTAAAATACTAAATATTTCTTTAATGATTTCCTTATTTGATGTATGTTGATAACTAACATTCCATCCTTTGTTGTATAATTCTTCAGCAGAAACTGGAATAAACGTATCAATATCAGAAGGAAATGAATATATATCCATTTCCCACTCTTCGGGATTTTTTAAAATTTCCCATAAAGATTGTGGAATTGCTTGTTGTTGTTCATTTGTTTCAGTCATGTTTTTACTCGCTTTCTGTGGTTGAGATGATAAAGGTTGTTGGGCGTAAGTCATTGGCAACCATGCCATATTTACAGTTAATAATAAAAGTAATTTATTCATATTTAGTGTCAATGTATTTTGTTGATTTGTAATTATAACATAGTTTTCAGGCTGCCTTTTATATCCACCCCAAGGCAGCCTGAAAACGTTTCTAACCAAAAAAACCCATCTTCACTTGTATCAATTTTTCCAATTCGCGCGAGATGCGGCGGCGGGAAACGAACAGCACCAGCCTGTCGCCATCGGCAAGGATTTGGTCGTGATGTCGTCCCATGATAACTTCGTCGCCGCGCACGATGGCGGCGATGTGGCAGGCGGATGGCCATTTGATTTCGTCCACGCGCCGCCCAACCAGCGATGAAGTGGTGCGGTCGCCGTGCACAACGGCTTCAATCGCTTCGGCTGTGCCACGGCGCAAGGGATAGATGGCGGCGATGTCGCCACGGCGCACATGGGCGAGCACGCTGCCGATGGTGATTTGATGCGGCGAAACAATGATGTCTAGCTGGTTGCCCGTGAGCAAATCCACATAGCGCGTGCGGTTGATCACACTGATCACGCGTTTTGCGCCGAGATTTTTTGCCAGCAAGCCTGCCATGATGTTGTTTTCATCGTCGTTGGTGAGCGCGCAAAATACGTCAATTTCGTCAATGTATTCGCGCGTGAGCAGGCTTTCATCGGTGGCGGAGCCGTGCAATACAAGCGTGTTGTCTAGCTGCTCGGCAAGCCATTCGGCGCGCTGGATGTCGTCTTCAATGATTTTGATGTTGAACTTGTGTTCCATTTTTTTTGCCAACCGAAAGCCCACGTTGCCGCCGCCTGCAATCATCACGCGGTGATTGGATTGGTTGTATTCAAACAGCACATACATCACCGCCGCCATGTGTTTGGAGGCAACCATAAAGGCGATTTCGTCGCTTTCTTCAATGATGGTTTCAGGCTGCGGCACAATCAGGCGCGTGTTGCGGTAGATGGCGGAGATTTGGCAATCAAGGGTTTCGCCCAGTTGCGCGTTGATTTGAAACAGCGTTTTGCCGATGATCCAGTCGCCTGCTTTGGCTTCGGCAACCACCATGCGCACTTTGTCGTGGGCAAAGGGCAGCACTTGCAAGGCGCGTACATAGCTTAATAAGCCTGCGATGTGTTCGGTGAGCAGATGCTCGGGGTGGATGGAATCGGTGATGTCAAAGGCTTTGAGGCTGGCGGATAGGGTGTCGGGGTCTTGGTCGGTTTCGCCGTATTCTTGGTAGGCGGAATTGCGCACGCGGGCGATGCGCTGCGGGATGTTGAACAGCGTGGCGGCAAGTTTGCAGGCAACAAGGTTGGTTTCGTCGCTGCGGGTGAGCGCGAGCAGCATATCGGTGTCGGGTGCGCCTGCTTGTTCCAGCAAAACGGGCGAGGCGGCGTTGCCTACCAGCGTTTGTACATCCAAGCGGCTGGCGATGTTTTTCAACGCTTGTTCATTGGTATCAACGATGGTTACATCGTTGTTGGGCATGGTGGCGAGTTCTTCGGCAATGGCGGAGCCGACTTGTCCGCAGCCTAAAATCAGGATTTTCACGGGCGGTTTGAAGTGGGTTGCAAAGGGGGGAAATTATACCGAAATATTTTCAGGCTGCCTTTGGGCGGGATGGTTTTCAGGCTGCCTCCATCATGCGGATAAGGCAGCCTGAAATCCATTGTTCACATCACCAACACGCTTAACGCTGGCAAATTGGCAAAACTCTCTTGCCGAATAATTGTACAAAAATCGTTGATATACGCGCATTGGGCATCGCTCGCACGCATCGCCGCATAAAGCTCGCTTTGTAACGGTTTATCGCCAATCGGGCGATGCACCACATAATTTTTCTCCACATACGGCATCACCGCCCAATAAGGCAACGCCGCAATGCCGCGCTTGCTGGCAACCAATTGCACAATGGTTATCGTTAATTCGCTGTTGCGCCGCTTGGGGTTAATACCGCGCGGCAGCAGCACTTTTTTCAGCAAATCCAACATATCATCGGGCACGGGATAAGTAATCAGCGTTTCATCCACAAAATCTTCCGCCTGCCACACGGGCTTGTTGGCAAGCGGATGATCGGGTGCGCAAATGCCCACCATCTCATAAGCAAACAACGGCTGATACGCCACGCCCGCTTGCGGCGCCGCTTCGGACACAATCGCCAAATCGGCGCGGTTGGTGAGCAGCAGCGCCACAGGATCTGCCTGAAAGCCCGACACAATATCCAATTCCACCTGCGGCCATTGCGGGCGAAACACGCCCATCGCAGGCATCAGCCAATCAAAGCAAGTGTGGCATTCCACCGCAATGCGCAATTCGCCCGCTTCTCCTTGCACAATCTGCATCAAATCCCGCTCCGCCGCCGCCACGCGCGGCAATAATTCATGCCCCAGTTTCAACAACCGCTCGCCTGCGGGCGTAAACCGAATGGGCGACGTTTTGCGCTCAAACAGCGGCGCGTCAAAATAAAGCTCCAACGCGCGAAGTTGATGCGACAACGCCGATTGGGTTAAAAAAACCCGTTGCGCCGCAAGGGAAACGCTGCCTGTTTCTTCCAGCGCCAGCAAAGTGCGCAAATGGCGCAGTTCAATAATGCTTTCAGTCATAACCAATCGCTCTAAATATGATGAAGAATAGGCAGCCTGAAAACCGATAAAACCGCGTTTCAGGCTGCCTCCACCCTGTGTTAAACCACATTTCAGACTGCCTCAATCAACACAGCCAAACCAGCAGCCAAATCACCACAATACTCATCACCGCCGCAATCACATCATCCAGCATCACGCCCAATCCCCCGCTCACGCGCTGGTCAAACCATTTAATCGGCGGCGGTTTCACCGCATCAAAAAAGCGAAACACCGCAAACGCAATCGTCCACCAGCCCAAGCCCTGCGGCACGCAGGCATAAATCAGCATCATCGCCACAATCTCATCCCACACAATGCCGCCATAATCATGCACGCCCAGCGAGCGCTCGGTTACGTTGCAAATCCAAATGCCAATAAAAAACAAAGCAATGCACAGCAAGCCCAACGCCAGCTTGCTCATGCCGCAGCCCAACAGCAGCCCCGCAATAAACACCGCAGGCAGCGTGCCCACCGTGCCGGGCGCTTTGGGCGCAAGCCCCGTGCCAAAGCCAAATCCAACGAAACACACAGGGCGTTGCCACAGCCATGCCCAAGTAACCGCAAAAGCAGGTTTTTGTTTTGCCATAAAGCCATTCCTTGTGAACCCGTTTTCAGGCTGCCTAATACGACAACACTACCCAAGGCAGCCTGAAAACCATTAAAATCAGCCCAATCATACCACCACCCAAGAAAGGACAAAACATCATGGCGATTCTGATTACAGGCGCATCCGCAGGTTTTGGCGCAGCCATGTGCCGCGCATTTGTGCAAGCAGGTTATCCCGTTATCGGCGCAGCCCGCCGCGCGGAAAAACTCACCGCGCTGCAAGACGAATTGGGCGCAATGTTTCAGCCGCTGGAAATGGATGTGAGCGACAAAATTTCTGTTAATGCCGCCCTAGCCAGTCTCGCCAATCTGCCTGCCGAATTTCAAAGCATTGATTGTTTGATTAACAACGCAGGGCTCGCCCTTGGGCTAGACCCCGCTCCGCAAGCCAATTTTGAAGACTGGGAAACCATGGTGCAAACCAATGTGCTCGGCTTGATTTACCTGACTCGCCAAGTGCTGCCGCAAATGGTGGAACGCAACCAAGGCTACATCATCAACATCGGCTCCATCGCAGGCACTTATCCCTACGCAGGCGGCAATGTATATGGCGCAACCAAAGCCTTTGTGCGCCAATTCAGCCTGAACCTGCGCGCCGATTTAGCAGGCAAAAACATCCGCGTAACCAATGTTGAACCAGGCTTATGCGGCGGCACCGAATTCTCCAACGTCCGCTTCAAAGGCGATGAAGAGCGCGTGAACAAACTGTATGAAAACGTGGATTACCTGCGTGCCGAAGACATCGCCGCCACCGCCCTATGGCTCTACCAATGCCCTGCGCACATGAATGTAAACGCCATAGAAATCATGCCCGTTGCCCAAACCTTTGCCGCCCACACAGTAACGCGCAAACCCACGCCCAGCGACAACGATTCTGCTAACAGCGCCACTAGCAACGCCCCAAGCGAAGCTGAATCCAAAGGCTTATTCGGCAAACTGGCATCGTTGTTTAAATAAGCATATTGGCTTGGCACGCCGCTTTGCCATTTTCAGGCTGCCCTATCGCTATTCAGGCAGCCTGAAATTTGCTAATATGCCGCCCGTTTCAACACCGTCAAAAAGGAAAACAAAATGGCTCGCATGGTTCATTGTGTCAAACTCGGCAAAGAAGCCGAAGGCATGAAATTCCCACCCTTGCCCAACGCACTGGGCAAACGCATTTTTGAAAACATCTCCCAAGAAGCATGGGACGCATGGACGCGCCATCAAACCATGCTCATCAACGAAAACCGATTAAGCCTAGCCGACCCCCGCGCCCGCGAATACCTTGCGCAGCAAATGGAAAGCTATTTCTTTGGCGATGGCGCAGATGCCGTGCAAGGCTACGTTCCCATTGAAGAGCCCAAATAGGCAGCCTGAAAAACCCTTTGCACGAATTTTTATGCAAAGAGTAGTCAAAACAGCAAAAAAGCGGTTAAAATCCGCAAAACGCAAAACTAGATAAACCACTCTATAATTCCGTAGAGATTTATTCAAACCGCCGCAAGGCATTTTTTTAAGGACGACCATAATGTCAGTTGAACAAAAAGTTAAAAGCATCGTAGCCGAGCAACTAGGCGTAGCCGAAAGCGACGTAAAAAATGAATCATCATTCCAAGACGACTTGGGTGCAGATTCGCTGGACACCGTAGAATTGGTGATGGCTTTGGAAGAAGCCTTTGGCTGCGAAATTCCTGATGAAGAAGCAGAAAAAATCACCACCGTTCAAGCTGCGATTGACTACGTTAACGCAAAACAAGCGTAAGCCATTTTTGGCAAAACAGCCTCTGATTTTCAGGCAGCATTGCCCAAATCAGAGGCTGTTTGGCTAAACTGGCGCAGCAAAATTGGCTCAATCACATTACAAATAGAAGAGAACCCCATGACTCAACGACGCGTTGTTATCACAGGTTTAGGACAAGTATCGCCCGTGGGCAATGACGTGCCCAGCGCGTGGCAAAACTTGCTGGCAGGCAAAAGCGGCATCGGCAAAATCACCCGATTTGACGCTTCCGACATCGCCTGCCAAATCGCAGGCGAAGTAAAAGATTTTGATGTAACCCAATACATCCCCCCCAAAGAAGCCCGTCGCATGGATGCCTTTATCCACTACGGCATCGCAGGCGCAATGCAAGCCATCACCGATGCACGTTTGGACGAATTTGCCGAGTTGGACAAAGACCGTGTGGGCGTAAACATTGGCTCAGGCATCGGCGGCTTGCCCGCGATTGAAGCCACGGCAAACGTGGTAGCCGCAGGCGGTGCGCGCAAAATCAACCCCTTTTTCATCCCCAGCTCGTTGATTAATCTGATTGCGGGGCACGTTACCATCCTGAAAGGCTATCGCGGCCCTAGCTACGGCATCGTGTCCGCCTGCACCACCAGCGCGCACGCCATCGGCGATTCCATGCGGATGATTCAATACGGCGATGCTGATGTGATGATTGCAGGCGGCGCAGAAGGTGCAGTGTGCACACTGGGCATCGGCGGATTTGCCGCCATGAAAGCGCTCTCCACTCGCAACGACGACCCCGCCGCCGCGTCCCGCCCGTGGGACAAAGACCGCGACGGTTTTGTGATGGGCGAAGGCGCAGGTGTGTTGGTGCTGGAAGAGCTGGAACACGCCAAACGGCGCGGCGCAACCATTTACGCTGAAATCGTTGGCTTTGGCGCAAGCTCCGATGCCTATCACATCACCGCGCCCAATATGGAAGGCCCTGCGCTGGCGTTATCCCGCGCGTTTAAAGATGCCAAAATCCAGCCCAGCGAAGTGGACTACATCAACGCGCATGGCACATCCACCCCTTTGGGCGATGCCAACGAAACCAATGCGATTAAATCGGTGTTGGGCGAACACGCGAAAAAAGTGTTGATTAGTTCCACCAAGTCCATGACGGGGCACTTGCTCGGCGCAGCAGGCGGCGTGGAAGCCGTTTACAGCGTGCTGGCGATTCGCGACCAAGTCGCACCACCCACCATTAACCTTGTTAATCAAGACTTTGAAGCAGGCTGCGATTTGGACTATTGCGCCAACGAAGCACGCAAAGCCGATATTCGCATCGTGGCATCCAGCTCGTTTGGCTTTGGCGGCACCAATGGCACGCTGGTGTTTAAACGCTACGAAGATTGATGTTGAGTGTAACGAAGAAAACCGCAAAGGCTTGGGCGTTTGCGGTTTTTTGTGTGCGATAGGTAGCCTGAAACCTTTGCAAAACCTGTAACCGATGGAGCGTCGGCGGCTCGCCGACATTTTGAAAAATCAGTAATGCTATGTTTAATAAGCAATTTAGCGACGAGCCGTCGCCGCTCCATTTTAGGTTTCAGGCTGTTGTTGGGGGGAGTGCAAAGGTTTCAGCCTGAAAATAGGGTAGGGTGGGGGTTGCCATTTTCAGGCTGCCTATAAGGTTGGGGCAGACTGCGAAGCGTAGTGAAATTGCGAAGCTAAAACCGTTTACCTGTAATGCAATCGGCAGCCTGAAAGTGGGGTAGGGCAGTCCAAATCCGCACAATATTTGCACGTTTCTGCATCACGGCGTGTATCACACTTTCCTATAATCCGCGTTTTCAATCAAACCCCAACAAGGAAATCATCATGAAAACAGGATGCTACATCGCAGCACTAGCGGGTTTAACCGCACTTTCCACGCTTGCCAGCGCAGAAGGAAAATTTTCCGTGCAAGTGGATGGCTTGCAAAACGGGCATTTTGCCCAACGCCATGTGTTAAGCGAAGCCTATGGTTTTGGCTGCACAGGCGGCAATATCGCGCCCACTATTTCGTGGAAAAATGCGCCCAAAGGCACCAAAAGTTTCGTGCTGACGATGTACGACAAAGACGCGCCCACAGGCTTGGGCTGGATGCATTGGGTGGTCGCCAATATCCCCGCCCATGTGCATACGCTGCCTGAAAACCAACCGCTGCCGCAAGGCGCGCTGCAAACGCGCACCGATGGCGGCACAGCGGGTTTTATGGGCGCGTGTCCGCCCAAAGGGCAAAACCACCGCTATGAAATCACCGTTACCGCCGTGGATGTGGCAACCTTGCCCAATATCACCGCCGACGCCACGCCCGCGCTGGTGGGCTTTTTCGCCAACGCACACGCGCTGGGCAAAGCCAAAGTTACCGTGCGCCAAGCGCGATAGCAGTTTGATGAAGCAGCAAAAAGGACGCAGTAAGATGCGTCCTTTGGAATTTGAGGCAGCCTGAAAACGAGCGAAGCTAAAACGCGCCGCTAAAAAATGTTTTCAGGCTGCCTTGCGCACATCGCTTGGCGTGCAGCCAAAATGCGCGCGAAACTTCGCCGCAAACCGCGCAGGGCTTTCATAGCCCACTGCATACGCCACCTGCGCCACGCCCAACGGCGACGTTTGCAACAGCGTGAGGGCGCGCATCATTTTGATGTTGCCCAACAGTTCGCGGAAAGACGCGCCTTCGCTTGCCAGCCGCCGTCGCAGCGTTGCCTCGCTCATGCCCAGCCGCTGCGCCACATCCGTTATCCGCCAATTGATTGTGGTATCTCGCGCAATCAGTTGGCGTATTTGCTTGCTTAAACGCTGCGCCGAATGCGGATTGAACATCGCCCCAGCTTGCGCCAGCCAAGCCAGCAGTTCCATTGTCCGCGCTGCCAAAACCGTTTCAGGCAGCCGCGCCTGCACGCCCTGCA
This sequence comes from uncultured Kingella sp., assembly GCA_963529725.1. Taxonomy (GTDB): domain Bacteria; phylum Pseudomonadota; class Gammaproteobacteria; order Burkholderiales; family Neisseriaceae; genus Kingella_B. The sequence continues at coordinate 14,007 of CAUSAW010000048.1, forward strand.
CCACGCGCAAAAACGCTTCATCCCATGCCGCATCAGGGCACAACACACGCGCCAAATCCAGCGTTTCGCGCGAAGGGTGTTGCGCGAAAAACTGCGCCACCCATTCATCGCCCAGCATCAGCCATTCCGAGCGATAACCCTGCGCCCCATCAGGCTCATTCAGCACATCAAACGACTGCCCGCCCACAATCAACAGCCATTGCCCCGCCGTGGCAGTAAATTCGCCGCCCGCGTAGCGCAGCGTTTTGCGCCCATGCAACACGCGCACAATCATCGGCTGGGCAAACTGCGATTGTGCGAATGAAAGTTTTTTATGCTGCAACACGCTGCCCGTTTCTAAATATTGGGCGCAGGTAAAATGGCGAATAGTTGGCATGGCAAAATCGGCTTAAAACAAAAAAGAGATTATAAAGGGAAAGCGGTTTCAGGCTGCCTATAAAGCAGGGGCAGCCTGAAAATAGTTTGTCCGATATTGCCCGTTTCAGGCTGCCCCAACCATACCAGTCTTATTCCCATGCTCATGGCGTTGCGCCGCCATACCCACGCTTAAATCCGCTAAAATTTCACCGTTCGCAGTTCACTCAACCCAATCCAACCGCGCAATTTATGACTAGGCAGCCTGAAATCCAAAAAAGGAAACCGCCATGCTCCCCACCTTAATCTTCTGCATCATCGCCTATTTCATCGTAACCCACCAATCGCGCCAATCCGACAGCACCGCCCGCACATGGCTGCGCTACATCCTGAGACCTTTGCAAAATCCCCCAAAATCCCCTAAATTCCCACCAAGACATTTAGG
>CAUSAW010000049.1:0-14654 GCA_963529725.1 uncultured Kingella sp.
TTAAATTTTTTTTTTTTGGTTTTTCCGGTTGCGTTTGGGGGCATTGCGCCAGCCTGAAAACCCCAGTTGCCTTGTTTATCAAGACCATAATCTCTATAATTTCGCGTTTTTTCAGGCGCGATTTGAGGCAGCCTGAAAACCACATTACCCTTTCGGAGCAACCATGTCCCAAATCAACATCACTCTACCCGATGGCTCAGTCCGCCATTACGAATCCCCCACCACCATCGCCCAAATTGCCGCCGACATCGGCGCAGGGCTGGCAAAAGCCACCGTAGCAGGCAAAGTAAACGGCATTTTGCGCGATGCCAGCGACCCGATTACCGAAGATGCCAGCGTGCAAATCATCACCCCCAAAGATCCCGAAGGCGTGGAAATCATCCGCCACTCCTGCGCCCACTTGGTTGGGCATGCCGTTAAACAACTGTTCCCCAGCGTAAAAATGGTTATCGGGCCCGTGATTGAAGACGGCTTCTACTACGACATTTTCAGCGAAAAACCCTTCACCCCCGAAGACATCGCCGCCATTGAAACGCGCATGAAAGAGCTGATTAACCAAGACTACGACGTCATCAAAAAAATGACACCGCGCGCCGAAGTAATTGAAATCTTTAGACAACGCGGCGAAGACTACAAGCTGCGCCTGATTGACGACATGGCAGACGACATCACCGCGATGGGTATGTATTACCACCAAGAATATGTGGATATGTGCCGCGGGCCGCACGTTCCCAACACCCGTTTTCTCAAAAACTTCAAGCTCACCAAAGTTTCAGGTGCATACTGGCGCGGCGACAGCAACAACGAGCAACTGCAACGCATCTACGGCACAGCATGGGCAAACAAAGACGATCTCAAAGCCTACATCACGCGCATTGAAGAAGCCGAAAAACGCGATCACCGCAAGCTGGGCAAACAGCTAGATCTGTTCCACCTGCAAGACGAAGCCCCAGGTATGGTGTTCTGGCATCCGCGCGGCTGGACGCTGTGGCAAGTCATCGAACAACACATGCGCCGCGAACTCACCGCCGCAGGCTACCAAGAAGTCAAAACCCCGCAAATCATGGACAAAACCTTTTGGGAAAAATCAGGGCACTGGGCGAACTATAAAGACAATATGTTCCTAACCGCGTCCGAAAAACGCGAATACGCCGTCAAACCGATGAACTGCCCCGGCCATGTGCAAATCTTCAACCACGGCTTGCGCTCCTACAACGATTTGCCGATGCGCCTCGCAGAATTCGGCTCCTGCCACCGCAACGAACCCAGCGGCGCATTGCACGGCCTGATGCGCGTGCGCGGTTTCGTGCAAGACGATGCCCACATTTTCTGCACCGAAGGCCAAATCGCCGAAGAAACCCGCGCGTTTAACCAGCTGGTGATGAAAATCTACCGCCAATTTGGCTTCCACGATGTCAGCATCAAACTCTCGCTGCGCCCCGAAAAACGCGCCGGCAGCGACGAAATTTGGGACAAGGCCGAACAAGGCTTGCGCGATGCGCTCACCGCCTGCGGCGTAACATGGCAAGAGCTGCCGGGCGAAGGCGCATTCTACGGCCCCAAAGTGGAATACCACATCAAAGACGCGCTCGGCCGTTCATGGCAATGCGGCACCATCCAGCTTGACTTCGTGTTGCCCGAACGATTGGATGCCGAATACGTTACCCGCGACAACAACCGCGCCCGCCCCGTGATGCTGCACCGCGCCATTTTAGGCTCGCTGGAACGCTTTATCGGCATCCTGATTGAACAGCACGCAGGCTCGTTCCCGCTGTGGCTTGCCCCCGTGCAAATGGTGGTGATGAACATCACCGAAAAACAAGCCGACTACTGCCGCGAAGTGGTTGCCAAACTGCAAGCCGCAGGCTTCCGCGCCGAGTTGGATTTGCGCAACGAAAAAATCGGCTACAAAATCCGCGACAACAGCTCGCAACGCTATCCATATCAAATCGTGATTGGCGACAAAGAAATGGAAAACGGACAAGTTGCCGTGCGCAAAAAAGCAGAAGACTTAGGCAGCCTGAAAGTGGAAGATTTTATTGAGCGCTTGCAAGAAGAGTTAAAAGCAGAGTTTTAAGTACGCTGTTGAGGCAGCCTGAAAACAGATTTTTCAGGCTGCCTTTTATTTTCAGGCTGCCTCTTACCACAAAAATCTTAAACAAACTTCACAAAACCCCTGCAAAACGTTTAGAATACGCCCTTTCATTCAGCGGGTTGCGCTAAGGCATAGAGACAGCCTGAAACATCAATTTTATATAGGAGCATTCATCATCGCACAGCAAGAACGCGAAGCACGAATCAACGGCGAAATCACCGCCAAAGAAGTGCGCTTAATCAGTGGCGACGGCGAGCAACTTGGTATTGTGAGCCTAAAAGAAGCTATGTCTATGGCAGAAGAACAAGACGTGGATTTGGTAGAAATTTCCCCCACAGCCAAACCACCTGTTTGCAAACTGATGGACTTTGGCAAATACAAATACGAGCAATCCAAAAAACGCGACGAAGCCAAGAAAAAGCAAAAGCAAGTCCAAATCAAAGAAATCAAATTCCGCCCAGGCACAGACGATGGCGACTACAACATCAAAATGCGAAAAGTGCGCGAATTTTTAACCGATGGCGACAAAGTCAAAATCACGCTGCGTTTTCGCGGGCGCGAAATGGCACACCAACAAATTGGCGCACAACTTTTGGAACGCGTGAAAGCAGATGTGGCGGAAGATGCGCAAATTGAATCTTTCCCCAAGCTAGAAGGTCGCCAAATGGTGATGATGCTTGCACCCAAGAAAAAATAACCGTATAATCTCGCGTTTTCCTGATACACGCCGCGTCAGGAAAATGTTTTTTTCTAGCGGCATAAAACCGTGGTTTCGGGTTTTAAGCATTGCGTTTATTGGCAAACGCCCGATGCCTTATCTTAAAAATGAATGGAGTTTTCCCATGCCTAAAATGAAAACCAAGTCTAGCGCGAAAAAACGCTTTAAAGTACTGGGTAACGGTGGTGTAAAACGCGGTCATGCGTTTAAAAGTCATATCTTGACCAAAAAAACCACTAAAACTAAACGCCAATTGCGCGGCACCGCCATGGTGAACGAACGCGATATGGCTTCCGTTGCTAAAATGTTACCTTACGCTTAAAGGAGTTAAACTATGCCACGCGTAAAACGCGGTGTTACCGCTCGTGCTCGTCATAAAAAAGTGATTGCGTTAGCCAAAGGCTACCGTGGTCGTCGCAAAAACGTCTATCGCATCGCCAAACAGGCGGTGATGAAAGCTGGTCAATACGCTTATCGCGACCGTCGCCAGCGCAAACGCCAATTCCGCCAATTGTGGATTGCCCGTATTAATGCAGGTGCCCGCTTGAACGGTTTGTCTTACAGCAAATTCATGAATGGCTTGAAACGCGCTGCGATTGAACTGGACCGCAAAGTATTGGCTGATTTGGCTGTATTTGATAAAGCTGCCTTTGCTCAATTGGTTGAAAAAGCGAAAGCTGCTTTGGCTTAATTCAAATAAGAAAACAAGGAAATCTGTTTGGCAGGTTTCCTTGTTTTTGTTTTCAGGCTGCCTTTTATGAAGCTCACCACGCCGCCGCTTGCGCCCAAAGTTATCCAAGCCTTAGCCCAATTGAATGTGCATACCGTGCGGGATGTGCAGGCGATGAATCCTTGTCGCGCTTTTTTGTTGTTGAAGCAATCGGGGTTAAGCGTAACCCGCAGTGTGTTTTGGCAGCTGGTGGCGGTAGGCAGCCTGAAAACGGTGCAGCAGCTTTCGCTGCAGGAGCGCGAATATTGGACGCAACAATTGCGCCAAATGCCGCCTGTTGCCCTGTTTCCGCCGCAAGACGAAATGGAGCGATGGATGCGCGCTGCGCTTTTTCAGGCTGCCGAAGCGGCGAAATTGGGTGAAGTGCCTGTGGGCGCGGTGGTGGTGCATCGTGGCGAAATCATTGCGCAGGCGCATAACCGCTGCGTGGCGGATTGCAGCATCAGCCATCATGCGGAGATTCAGGCTTTGGCAGCGGCAGGGCAGGTGCTGGGCAATTATCGGCTGAATGAATGCGATGTGTATGTGTCGTTGGAGCCGTGTGCGATGTGCGCGAGTGCTATGATTCAGGCGCGGGTGGCACGGGTGGTTTTTGCTGCGCCTGAGCCGAAAACTGGGGCGGCGGGCAGTGTCATCAATCTTTTTGAAAACAAGCAATTAAATAGCCATACTGCGTTATTGGGCGGGGTGTTGGTGGATGAGGCGAAGCAGCAATTGCAAGCGTTTTTCAGGCAACGGCGTTGAGGCAGCCTGAAAATCGGTTGGCATGATTAGTGTTTTGTTCTTTACGCGGTTTAACGATTTAAAAATTTAATCTGTATCAAATTGGCGTATAATTCGCCCAGTAAATAAGCACGATTTGAGAAAGGGAAAAGAGTTCAATGAACCATGATTTTGCGCTATCTGTTCCAAGCGGGCATGGCAGCTTGGAGCAATATATTCATACAGTAAACAGTATTCCTATGCTCACGTTGGAAGAGGAGACTTCGCTGGCGCAGCGGCAATTGCGCGGCGATTTGGAAGCGGCGAAAAAACTGATTTTGTCGCATTTGCGCGTGGTGGTTTCTATTGCGCGTGGTTATGATGGCTATGGTTTGAATCAGGCTGATTTGATTCAAGAGGGCAATGTGGGCTTGATGAAGGCGGTGAAACGTTTTGAGCCGACGCATGGCGCGCGTTTGTTTTCGTTTGCGGTGCATTGGATTAAGGCGGAGATTCACGAATTTATTTTGCGCAATTGGCGTTTGGTTCGCATTGCGACCACCAAGCCGCAACGCAAATTGTTTTTTAATTTGCGCAGCATGCGCAAAAGTTTGAGCGCGCTAAGCCCAAAAGAGGCGCAGGATATTGCCGATGATTTGGGCGTGAAACTCTCTGATGTTTTGGAGATGGAACAGCGCATGACGGGCAATGATGTGGCTTTGTTGGCAGACAACAGCGATGATGACGACAATAATTTTGCGCCGATTGATTGGTTGAGCGATGCACAAAGCGAGCCGAGCCAGCAGTTGGCGAAAAAAGCGCATTACGCTTTGCAAACGGAAGGCTTGCAAAATGCGCTAGCGCAATTGGATGAGCGCAGCCGCCGCATTGTGGAAACCCGTTGGCTGCAAGATGACGGCGGTTTGACGCTGCACGAATTGGCGGCAGAATTTGGTGTTTCTGCGGAGCGGATTCGCCAAATTGAAGCAAAGGCGATGCAAAAACTGCGCGCGCTGTTGGCTGAAAATGCGGACGATGTGATTGAAGAAGATTGATGCGCATGGCGATAAAAAACCGATGATTGGAAAAATCATCGGTTTTTGTTTTGGTGTTGCCATAGCGGTTTTCAGGCTGCCTACTCTTACACTGCTGAGGCAGCCTGAAAATAGGGTAGGGCGGTCTGATTGTTTTAGCGGCGTGAGCAAAACATAAGGCGTGCGTTGTCATGCCTGTTTTATTTTTCAGGCTGCCCTATGCGATGGAGGCAGCCTGAAAACGTTTTACGCGCCTACATCGATGTTCAGCCGTTCTAGGCGATAGCGCATGGAGCGGAAGCTGATGCCGAGCGTTTTGGCGGCTTGGGTGCGGTTGCCTTGGGTAAGACGCAGGGCGTATTCCAAAATTTGGCGTTCAATGTCGTCCAGATAATCTTGGATTTGGGTGGTGCCCATTTGGAAGTTGGGCAAGCCGCTGATGACTTGGTGTTGGCTGGTGCCTTCCAGTTCTACGGCTGCGCTGCCACCGCCGAGTGGGTCGGTGGTGATTTGCAAATCGCTCACGTCAATGGTGTGGTTGCTGGCGAGGGCGACGGCGCGTTCTAGGATGTTTTCCAGTTCGCGGAAGTTGCCGGGGTAGTTGTAGCGCAGCAGGGCTTCGCGCGCGGCTGGGGTCATGTTGATGTCACCGCTGTGGTGTTTGCGCAAGAGATGGGCGATAAGGTTGGCGAGGTCTTCGTGCATTTCGCGCAGGGCGGGCATGTGCAGCGTTACCACGTTAAGGCGGTAGAACAAGTCTTGGCGGAAGGCGCCGCTTTCCACCAGCGCGGGGAGATTTTTGTGGGTGGCGGAGATGATGCGCACGTCCACTTTCACTTCTTGCGCATCGCCAATGCGGCGCACGGCTTTTTCTTGGATGGCGCGCAGCAGCTTCACTTGCATGGCAAGTGGCAGGTCGGCGACTTCGTCCAAAAATAAGGTGCCGCCGTGGGCGTGTTGGAAGAAGCCGAGACGGTCTTGGTCTGCGCCCGTAAAGCTGCCTTTTTTGTAGCCAAAGAATTCGCTTTCCATCAGGTTTTCTGGGATGGCGCCACAGTTGACGGCGATGAACGGGCCGTCTTTGCGCGGCGAGAGTTCGTGGATGCTGCGCGCGGCTTGTTCTTTACCCGAGCCGCTTTCGCCTGAAATGTAAACGGGCACATTGGCAGGGGCGAGCTTGCGGATTAAGCCGCGCACGGTTTCAATTTGGGGGGATGAGCCAAGCAGGCGCGGCAGGTCGGCTTCCATTTTGAGCGGGTTTGCGTTGACAGGAATAGCGGCTTTGCTGGCAACGGCTTTTTCAGGCTGCCTTATAGGCTCGGGCTGTTGCGAAATGGGATTGCTTGGGGGCGTTGAGGCAGCCTGAAAATCATCTTTGGCAGGGTTATCAAGGATAACGGGCTCGGCTGCGGGCGGCGTGGTTTGTGCCACGGGTTCGGCAGCGGCTTTGGGCACGGCAGGCGGCGTGCTGTTGTCTTCTTGCACTTTGATGGCAGATTTAACCAGCGTGCGCAGTTGCGCCAGCGTGATGGGTTTTTGCAGATAGTCAAACGCGCCTTCTTTCAACGCTTGCACGGCTTGGTCGGCGCTGCCAAAAGCGGTAATCACGGCAACGGGCACATCCAGCTGCTGTTGGTTGATGTGTTGCACCACTTCCAAGCCCGAGCCATCGGGCATACGCATATCGGTGAGCACGAGCGAATATTTTTTGCTGTCTAGCTTGCTTAATGCGGCGCGCACGCCTTCGGCGGTATCAACGTGCAAACCCATTTTCATCAGGGTCATTTCCATTAAATCGCGGATGTCGGCTTCGTCATCAACAACTAATACGGGGCGGTTTAGGTTTGTACTCATTTGGGGGCTCTCGGTAGGATTAGTTCAAAGGATTTGGCGTGTGGCACATAGCAGAGATCGCCGTTGTTGGCGTGGGCGAGCTCGCGGGCGACGTATAGTCCCAAGCCTGTGCCTTCGGCTTCGGATGTGTTGAAGGGTTCAAATAAATGCTCGCGGATGGTTTCGGATACGCCCGGCCCATCGTCCCACACGCGCAGGCTGATGTTGTTTTTGCCAAACACGCGCAGGCTCACCACGATGCTGCCTTTTTCTTTGCGGCAATGCCGCCATGCGTTGTTGCAAAGGTTCCACATGATTTGTTGCAAATGGGCAGCGTCAAAAAGGGCGATAAAGCTGGAACCATTGGGCACATCAAGGCGCAGGCAGTTTTTGGCATCGGGGTTGGTGAGATAAAACTCTTGGGTGAAATTGAGCCAGAATTGAGTGAGATGGATGCCTTTGGTTTCAATGCGATCGCTGCGGTTGAGCGAAGTGACTTCTTCCAGCATTTTGTCTATGCGGGTGATGTTTTTTTCTATGATGTCGCTGAGTTTGTTGTATATCGGGTTTTGGTCTTCTTCGGCGGTTTCGTGGATTAGCCCGCTGGCTTGGCGCATGGCGGATAGGGGGTTGCGGATTTCGTGCGCCAGATTGGCGGTGAGCAAGCCGAGCGCGGTGAGTTTCAGCGTTTGAGCTTCGGCTTGGCGTTCACGTTCGGCGCGGGCAAATAGCATCAGCAGTTCGGTGTCTTCCTGAATAATGGGAATGGCGCGAACATACATCAGCGTGGAGTTAATCGGCGAGAGATTGGAGAAGGATTCTTCGGGTTTGAGCCGCCATGTTTTCACTAAGCCGCTCAAAAATGGGGCGATTTCGTTGCTTTCTAGCTCGGAGAAATATTGTTTGGCTTGGCGATTGTGCGTCCACACAAGGCAATCTTGATCCACCACGATTACGGCTTCTTGAATTCGGTTGAGCACGATTTTGTTTAAGGTGCTCAGTCGCTCAAAGGCGGTGCGGTGGGTGCGGATGGAATCATCGGCGGTAACGAGATAGCGCGCGGAAAATGAAGTAAGCAGGGGAACGATGTAGCAGGCGGCCATCAGCAGGATTTGCCCGGTGAGCAGCGAGAGATTGCCGCGGATGGTATCCATGTTAAATGGATAGAATTTCCACATGATGTCGCACACAATCAGCAAGGCGGCATAGCTGCCATAAAGCAGGGGATAGCGCCCATAGCTGAGAATACACGCGGTGGCAAGAAAGGGTAGGGCAAGGATGCCAAAGCCTGAGGATACGCCGCCAGCCAGCGCGGTGAGGATGCCCATCATGGTGATGTCAAACACGGCGCTGGCGTTGGGCAGGGCATGGGTTTTGTGTTGTAGCTGCCATTTGGGGTTGGCAAGGCTGAACATGATGACTGCGCCGTAAACGGCACACCAAATTTGCAGCCAGCCTTCGTTGTTCACCAAGGGGGCGTAGGTGGCGAGAGTTTGCGCCGTGCCGCGGATGTTGTGGATGATGGCGAGAAAGATGAGCAAGGAGATTAGGATGGAAATCCTTGCGATGTTGATCATATTGATCACGCGCTTGCTTTGCTCGTCCCAGTCGTCGATGATGCCGATGTCTTTTTCGTTAAATGCCATAGTGGGGGCTTTCGGGGGAATGGTTTTTCAGGCTGCCTATGTGGATGGGCGATTGCGTTTGTATTGCCGTTTTCAGGCTGCCTAACACGCTTCAATCATTTTCAGGCTGCCTGAAATATCCAGCAGCTTGCCTTTGCCTGCGCGTTTGCCTGTTATATCGGCGATGCGCAGCGTTTCTTGGTTATCTGCACCGCGCTTGCCGGTGATGTGCAGCGTGTAGTGTTCGCTGTTGAGCGCGGTGGCGATGGCAAGCGTGTCGCCGTCTGCCAGCTTCATCAATTGCAAGCCGCGCCCTTTTGCCATGATTTTCATCTCGCTCACGGGGAAGGCGAGCAGGCGTTTGTTGGCACTGGCTAGCACAATGCGGCTTTCGGGCGCAATCAGCCAATCGTGCGCGATGCGAACGGGCGGCAGCGCGGTTTCGCCCTCATCCAAAGTGAGCACGGCTTTGCCTGCTTTTTGCCGTGTGAACAAGTCTTCCAGCTTGGCGATAAAGCCGTAGCCGTGGCAGCCTGAAAGCAGATAATAATCATCCGCCGCGCCCGCCAACAGCGCGACCACGCTGGCTTGGCTGGGCAATTCAATCAGCGAGCCAATTGGCACGCCATCGCCGCGCCCTTTGGGGATTTCGGCGGCATCCAGCGTGTAGCTGCGCCCATGAGAATCCCACACCACCACAGGCTGCACGGTGCGCGTTTCCAGCACTTGCTGCAAGGCATCGCCTTCTTTAAACGCAATTTGTGCGGCATCCACGCCATGCCCTGCACGGGCGCGTAGCCAACCTTGTTGCGACAGGATTAGGGTGATGGGTTCATCGGCGGTGGTTTGCGTGAGCGTGGCGCGTTCGGCGGCTTCCACCAGCGTGCGCCGTGCATCGCCAAACTGTTTGGCATCGGCTTGGATTTCTTTGATGATGAGCTTGCGCTTTTCGTTTTCATCGCCCAACAGCGTTTTCAGGCTGTCTGCTTCTTCGCGCAACTCGTTGAGTTCACGTTCAATTTTGATGCCTTCCAATCTTGCCAACTGGCGCAGGCGGATTTCTAAAATATCTTCGGCTTGGATTTCGGTGAGGTTAAACGCCGCCATCAGCTCGGGTTTGGGCTCGTCTGCTTCGCGGATGACTTTAATCACTTGGTCAATATGCAAAAACGCAATCATGCGCCCATCTAAAATATGGATGCGCTTTTCCACGGCATCCAAGCGGTGCTGCAAGCGGCGCGTTACCGTGGCGGTGCGATAATCCAGCCATTCTTGCAAAATGGTTTTCAGATTTTTTTGCGCGGGGCGGTTGTCTAGCCCCATCATCACAAGGTTTACAGAAACATTGCCTTCCATGCTGGTTTGCGCCATCAGCGTGTTGATAAACGTTTCAGGCTGCATTCGGCTGGATTTTGGCTCAAACACAAGGCGCACGGGGTGTTCGCCATCGCTTTCATCGCGCACTTTTTCCAGTAAATCCAGCATCAGCTTTTTGGTGTTGAGCTGGTCTTGGTTAAGCTGTTTTTTGCCTGCTTTGGGCTTGGGATTGGTTTGCTCTTCAATTTCCGCCAAGATTTTGGTGGCGGAAGTGTTGGGCGGCAGCTCGCTGATGATGATGCGCCATTGCCCACGCGCCAGTTTTTCCACTTCGTAACGCGCGCGCACACGGATGCTGCCTTTGCCTGTTTCGTAAATTTGCACGATGTCTTTGGCGGGGGTGATGATGTGCGCACCGCCTGCAAAATCGGGCGCGGGGATGTATTGCAGCAAATCGGCGGTGGTGAGCGCGGGTTTTTTCAGCAACGCCACCGCCGCTTGCGCCACTTCGCCCAGATTGTGCGATGGAATTTCGGTTGCCATGCCCACGGCGATGCCGCTTGCGCCGTTGAGCAGCACCATCGGCAGCCGCGCGGGCAGCGATTCGGGCTCTTCAAACGCGCCGTCATAATTGGGGATAAAGTCCACCGTGCCTTGGTTGATTTCGCTCAATAGCAGCTCGGCAAGCGGGGTTAAACGCGCTTCGGTGTAGCGCATCGCCGCCGCGCCATCGCCATCGCGCGAGCCAAAATTACCGATGCCGTCAATCAGTGGATAGCGCAGGGTGAAATCTTGCGCCATGCGCACCATAGCTTCGTAGGCGGAGCTGTCGCCATGCGGATGATATTTGCCCAAAATCTCGCCGACCACGCGGGCAGATTTAACGGGCTTTGCGCCGTGGGTTAAGCCCATGTCTTTCATGGCGAACAAAATGCGCCGTTGCACGGGTTTTTGCCCGTCTTGCACGGCGGGCAGGGCGCGCCCTTTGACCACGCTCATGGCGTATTCTAGGTAGGCGCGTTCGGCGTATTGGGCGAGGTTGAGCGTGTTTTCGGCGGCGTTGAACATGGGTTTAATGGTGTGAAAAAATGGCGTATTTTAAACGAAATAGGGGCAGCCTGAAAACCGTGGGGCTGGGTTTCAGGCTGCCTTTGGGGGCGTTGATGCTTATTTTTGGGCGTAAGACGTTTTGCCTGTGTAGCGCGCTTCCAGCACTTCCATATCGGGCAGGCGCACGCGATAGCGCCATTGTTTGGATGGGAAGTTCATGCCTTCCATGTCGCCTTCGTGTCCGTAGGCGTGTTTGGCGGAGACGATGTCCAGCGTGTTATCGGGATTAAGGCGGATGCTTTCAATAAAGCGCGGATGAACGACATAAGGATTGTTTACATCGGTGTTTGCCAACTGTTTTGCCAGCATATCTTGCTCGACTATGTGCAAACGGTTGTCGCGGCGCACCAGATGTGCAAGGTAAAAACTGCTGGTTGCTGAGCCGCCGCTGCATATCGTTTCTGGGCTGCCGTCTGCTTTTTCATCGGTGTAGTAATCGCCAGATGCCCACCACAATGCCAAATAATCGCGCTTGCTATCATGTTGCTAAACTAGGATGTTGTTTGCGCTTGGGTCGTAGCCATCGCCGCCGATTTCGGCGTCGCAATGTTCTTGGGAGACGTGCGCGAGCAGCGTGTTGCGCACTTCTTTGCGTTCGGCTGCGGACGGTTGCGGCATAGCTTGCGCGGGCGGCGTGGCGTTTTGGTTTTCAGGCTGCCTATTTTGTGTGGCGAAATAAGCCGTTGCGCCAATGGCGGATAGCGCAAGGGCGATGAGTAGGGCGGTGTTTTTGGGGGGACATTTTGTTCATGGTGGTTCATTCTGTTGGCAGGCGGCGCAAGCAAGTTGCCAAGCGGAAACAGTAAAACAGATTTTCAGGCTGCCTTAGGCAAATAAACATCAAACCGCGTAGATTTGCCTTCATATTGATACGCAGGCTTTTCGCTGCATAAAAACACCCCCAAGCGCGGGCGTTTGACCACCACGCGCTTTTTGGCAACGGTGCGGGCAGCCTGAAACAGCGCGGCATCATCGGCATTTTCAGGCTGCCCCACCAGCTCATGAAAATACGCCATTTCTTTTTTTACTGCGGCAGACTTTTGCCGCTCGGGATACATCGGGTCAAGATACACCACATCGGGCTTGCCAATTTGCGCGGCAAGCGTTGCCATTTGCGCGGCGGCGTTGCCCTGATGCAGCGTGATGCGTGCGGCGATGGCGGCGATTTCGGCTGATTGCGCGGCGCGGTGCAAACCGTCTTGCAACAGCGCGAACACGGCAGGATGCTGCTCAAATGTGTGCACGGCAAGATTCAAATTCGCCAACACAAAACTATCGCGCCCCAGCCCACCTGTTGCATCCCACACCACAGGCTGCGCGGTATGTTGCACCGCTTTGGCAATCAATTCGCCACCGCCCTTAGTGCGCCGATATTGCGCCGCGCCGCTGGCAAAATCCACTTGCACCACGCCTTTTTCGCCTTGCTTGCACAGGGATAAACCGCGCTCGTCGTAGCACAGGTAAACATCGGTTTCAGGCTGCCTTAACACATTGGCGTGGGCGAGATAATCGGGCAAGGGAATTTGGCTAACAATAGAGAGAGTATTCATAATCAAGATAAAAGTTTTGGCTTTGCAAAGGCTTGCGAACTTATTTTCAGGCTGCGTTCGTTAAACAGGGCAACACGATAGGCAGCCTGAAAACCATTTTTAATGCCGTTTTAGCTTCGCTGAAACTCGCTTCGCTCGTTTTCAGGCTGCCTAATCCAGCAACAAGCGCGGGCGATTGTAGCCTTGGCAGCGCAAACTTGCCACAAGCGCATTTCATGCTGCCTAGTCTTGTATAATAGGCAGCCTGAAAACCACACACAGACCATCATGCAAACCCTTCCCGCTTATCTTGCCAATATCCGCATCGTGCTTTCGCGCACCAGCCATCCTGCCAACATCGGCGCAGCCGCCCGCGCCATGAAAACCATGGGCTTAACCCAGCTCACCCTCGTTGCCCCCAACATCATGGCAACGCCGATGACCCCCGAGCCGCCCGAATTCATCGCCGAGCAAGCCGCCGATTTCAGGCTGCCCGAAGAGAGCTTCGTGTTGTCATCAGGCGCAAGAGACGTGCTGGAAAACGCCAAAATTGTCGCCACGCTGCCCGAAGCCATCGCAGACACCACACTAAGCTGCGCCCTAACCAGCCGCCGCCGCGAATTAACCATGCCGCTGCAAACCCCGCGCGAGCTCACCCCCAGCCTGCTCGCCGCCGCCCAAGCAGGGCAGCAAATCGCGCTGGTGTTCGGCAACGAAACTTATGGATTGAGCATAGACGAAGTGCAACAATGCAACCGCCTGATGACCATTGCGGGCAACCCCGATTATTTCTCGCTCAATCTGGCGCAGGCGGTGCAAGTGGTGTGCTACGAGCTGTTTAGCCATGTGAACATGGACATGAGCCATTTAATCCCCAAGCGCAATTTGGCAACCGCCGAGCAAGTGGCGGGTATGGTGCGTCATCTGGAAGACACGATGGTCGGGCTGGATTTTTTCCGCCGCCGCAACCAAGAGCGCATGGTGCGCCGCCTGCATTCGCTGTTCAGCCGCGCCGACATCACCACCGAAGACATTGATATTCTGCGCGGATTTTTTAACATGGTGCAGCACAAGCTGCCCAAAGAATAGTTTTCAGGCTGCCTTTATCGCATAGGCAGCCTGAAACGTCTTTTTTATTTGTTTACAGAAAGAAAAACATGAACGTAGAAGAATTTTTCGCCAACGAAAGAACCACCGCCGCAGGCTATCGCTGCGGTTTCATCGCCATTGTGGGGCGACCCAATGTAGGCAAATCCACGCTAATGAACCACCTCATCGGGCAAAAAGTCAGCATCACCAGCAAAAAAGCGCAAACCACGCGCAACCGAGTAACTGGCATCTACACCGACGACACCGCGCAATTTGTGTTCGTGGACACCCCAGGCTTCCAAACCCACCACCGCAACGCCTTGAACGACCGCTTAAATTTAAACGTAACCGAAGCCGTGAGCGGCGTGGACGTGATTGTTTTTGTGGTGGAAGCGCTGCGCTTTTCCGAAGCCGACCGCATTGTGCTGAAACAATTGCCCAAAAACACGCCTGTGCTGCTGGTGGTAAACAAAATTGACAAAAACAAAGCCAAAGATGCCGCAACGCTGGATGCGTTTATCGCCGAAGTGATGCAAGAGTTTGATTTTGCAGGCTATGAAGTGGTGAGCGCCAAGCACGGGCTACGCATTGCCAACCTGCTGGCGAAGCTGAAAAGCTATCTGCCCGAAAGCGTGCCGATGTATCCTGAAGACATGATTACCGATAAATCCAGCCGCTTTTTGGCGGCGGAAATAGTGCGCGAAAAGCTGTTTCGCTATCTGGGCGAGGAGCTGCCTTATGCAATGAATGTGGAAGTGGAAAAATTTGACGAGGGCGACGGCATCCACCATATCTACATCGCGGTGCTGGTGGACAAGGAAAACAAGAAGCCGATTGTGATTGGCAAGGGTGGTGAAAAGCTGAAAAAAATC
>CAUSAW010000050.1:0-14580 GCA_963529725.1 uncultured Kingella sp.
TTTCGGCGCGTGCGAACTAGTCGCACTTCGTGCGCCGTCGGACAAGCGCACGCTTGTTTCCGAAAAAAGGATGCTGCGTTCGGCTGGACGTAGGGGAAGGGCGGTAGTATTTAAACGTTTGTGATGGATTAGCCAATGAAAGGCAGCCTGAAATGGAATGGAGCGGCGACGGCTCGTCGCCAACAGTTTATTAAACAAAGCATGGCTGATTTGCCAAGATGCGAGATGTCGGCGAGCCGCCGACACTCCATTGGGCTGTTTTCAGGCTGCCCCAACCACCCAAGGCAGCCTGAAACGCTATTTTAGCGTTTGCGCGGTTCGTGATACTGCGCCGCTTCGCGCAAAATCTCGGGCTTAACGATGCCTTTTAACTGCTGGTTAGACAGGAACACTTCGGGGCGACCGAGCGCATACGCGCCGATTTCATAGCTTTGGAACAAGAACACCAAGCCACCTTTGGCAAAACGCCAGTTGTCTGTGCCTTTGAAGCCCTCGCTGTTGTATTCGTCCACATACGCGCGCGCGTCTTGGGCGCTGTATTCGGCGCTTTGTTGCAGATATTTGATGTAGCCCTCTTTTTGCAGCGCCACCAGTTTTGCTTTTTGCTTGGGCAGCAAAATATCTTTTAAGCCCAACGGTTTGGCTTTGGCATCGCCGCGCTTCAATACAAAAAGACCATGCGAGCCGTTGCCGTGCGCGCCGCAGGTGTATTCCCATTCTTCATGCCCAAACACGGCGTATTGCGGCGTTTGCCCTTCCAATTCCAGCGTGCGAATGAAATCCAAGGCGCAGGGGTATTCGTCTTTGCCCAGCGCCCGATTGGATTTGTTGGTTTCCACCACATCGCCGTTTTTGCTTAAAAATTTCTTTAAGCCTGCGGCGGATAAGTCTTTACTGCCCACCGATTGTTTAATGGTTGCCAGCGCCCAAGCGTCCAGCGTTTTGTCGCCCGTTTGCGGATAGGCAACGCTTAGCTCGTGGCAACGCGGCTCTTTTTCGCCTTTGATTTTGGTGCAGTTGATTTTGACGTTGGCGGCTTGGGTTTTGTAAGACAAGGGGGCAGCCTGAACGCCTGCGGCGGCGGATAGGGTTGCAGCAGAGAAGGTTACGGCGAAAAGCGATTTGGTAAACATGATTTTTCCTTTAAAAACAAGATAAACGGTTTCAGGCTGCCTATTGCGTGCGGCAGCCTGAAAAATGTGCTGCGTTGTTATCCAAAGGCAGCCTGAAAATCCATTAGCCTTTAAACACAGGCAAAATTTCCGCGCGGCTGAGCAACTGGGCAACGATATTCGCGATGCCGAACAGCAGCACCCAAATCATCAGCCAAGCGCCACCAAACACGCGAAAGCCTTTGCCCGCGCCAAATTTTTTGCGCGCCGCGCGCAGCATCAGCGCAGGCACAATCGCCACCCACACCGTCGCCGCCAAGCCCACATAGCCGATAACGCCCACAAAGCCCAAAGGATAGAGCAGGCAGGCAATTAGCGGCGGCAAAAAGGTGATGGCGGCGGTTTTGGTGCGCCCTGCGCGGCTGTTGTCAAAGCCAAACAAGTCGCTCAGATAGTCAAACAAGCCCAGCGTTACGCCCAAGAATGATGTGGCAATCGCCATATAAGAGAAAAACGCCAACACTTTGGTCATGCTGCCAGTGGTAACAAATTTGGATAATTCGCCAATCAACACGGCAACGTCGCCATCGGCTGCAATAACGGGCGCGAAGGCGTTGCGCGGCAAATTGCCTTGGATGGCGAGCTGCCACAGTGCGTAAATCACCAGCGCGATTAGCGTGCCAATCCACAAGGCGCGGGCAACTTTGGGCGCATCGCCGTTGAAATATTTATACAGGCTGGACACATTGCCGTGAAAGCCAAACGAAGCAAGGCACACGGGCAGGGCGGTGCCGAGGTAAATCCAATAGCTGGTGCCTGCTGGCGCGGCACTATCCAGCAAGATGGGCAGTTGCGCGGTGCCGAGCAGCCCGCCTGTTGCCCAGATAAAGGCGATGATCATGCCGCCAATCAGGATGCTGGACAATCTGTCCACCACGCGCGCGGAATACCACACGCAGCCTGCGAAGATGATGAAAAACGCCAGCTGCCCCAGCCACAGCGTGCTATCGGGGTTGAAGCCTAGCGCCACGGTGGTGAGCCTGCCGCCAACAAAAATATAAGCATAAGTGAGCAAATACAGCACAAAGGCAACGGATAGCCCGTTGACGATGTTCCAACCTTTGCCGAGCAAATCGCGCACAAGGGTGTCAAAACTTGCGCCCACGGGGTAATGGGTGTTGGCTTCCAAAATCATCAGCCCCGATGCAAGCATGGAGAACCAGGTGTACAGCAGCACCACTAGCGAGCCGATAAACCATACGCCCGATGTGGCAGTGGGGTTGGCGAGCATGCCCGCGCCGATAACTGTGCCCGCGATAATCATCGCGCCGCCGAGTAGAGTGGGGGTTTTGTGTGTCATGGGATGTCCTTATGGATTTCAGGCTGCCTGAAATGGTTTTTGTAAACAAGGGGTATTTTACAATATCAGACGCGATTTAACTTAAATTTGCAGAATATTTTTCTTGGCTGTGGATGGGATGCGATAAAGGCAGCCTGAAACGGATGCGGCGCGGTTGGGCAAGGCGAAACGTTTTAACTTCGTTGCCGTATTTGGTTTTGACTACGCCGAAACTCGTTGCACTCGTTTTAGCTTCGCAACTCCGCTGCGCTTCGCAGGCTGCCTTTGCTCGCCATGATGCAAGGATTAAGGCGGCCTGAAAAACCAAAACGCCGCGCCAAACCATATTTAAGGTTGGGCGCGGCGTTGGTTGCATTATCAGTAATCAGTAAAAAGCGAAATGGGCGGCGATGGCAGCCAGCCACAGCCAGCCGATGCGGTTGTTATCCAAAAAGGCGGCGTGGCATTCTTGGCGATTGCGGCTGAACACGCGCAGATATTGCAGCCATTGCCAATAAATCACCAACACCAACGCCACCCAATACACCCATGCCGCGCCCAATTGCATGCCCACTTGTATCATCAAAATATCAAAAATGCCGTGGCAGAACATGGCGGCTTCGGCATCGTAGCTGCCGAAGGTGATAGCGGAAGTTTTGATGCCGATTTTGAGATCGTCTTCTTTGTCTGCCATGGCGTAGAGCGTGTCGTAGGCGAGTGTCCAGAAGACGTTGGCAAAAAATAGCCACCATGCGATGCTGGGCACATTGCCTGTGATGGCGATGAATGCCATGGGAATGCCGAATGAGAATGCCATGCCCAGATACAGCTGGGGAATGGGGAAAATGCGCTTGGCGAAGGGATAGGTGAACGCAAGGCACAGTGCGGGGATTGCCATCAGCCATGTGGTGTAGCTAAACGGAATCAGGCACAGCGCGGCGAGAAAACATAACACGATGATGAGCCGTTTGGCTTCGCGCTCTGTTACGGCGTTGCGGGCGAATGGGCGGTTTTGGGTGCGCTCAACATGGCGGTCAAAATCTTTGTCTGCCCAATCGTTTGCCACGCAGCCTGCGCTGCGCATCAGGAAGGTGCCGAGCGCGAATAGGGCAACGGTGCTGAGCTTGGGGCTGCCTTCGGCGGCAATCCAAATCGCCCATAGGGTGGGCCAGAGCAGAAGCAGGGTGCCGATGGGTTTGTCGGCGCGCATCAGTTGGATGTAAATGGGGATTTGTTTGTACCAACTGGGGGGGCGTTGTGCTGTGGTGGTCTGCATCATGAGTTTGCGGTGGAGTAAATATTCTGTAGCGGGGATTATAGTGGGTTTTGTTAGGAATTTGTTGTGTTTTGTTAAGAAATAAGCAATTTTTGTTCCATTTGGGGTGGTGGAGTGTAAATGTGGGGAGTAGTTTTCATTTTGTGGTAGCGTTTGGCTTTCAGGCTACTTTTGGTAGGGGCGGATTATTCAAGGCAGCCTGAAAAAGAGTTTGCTGGTGTTTGGGAAAATTAAACAGGTGGACAGGCGTGGTTTGGCGACGAGCTGTCGCCGTTCCATTTTATCGTTCCGTTTTATTCATTGTGTTGGGTACGGCGTTTGGCTTTTAGGCTGCCGTTGAATACAGAAAGAAATAAAGTTTTCAGGCTGCCTTTGGGTAATCAACACCCAAGGCAGCCTGAAAACTTATCCGCGCGCTAATCAACACGACAAATCAATATGACAAAAATTGCACAGTCCTTAAATCTCCCACCGCTTCACGCTTTGCCAATCGTCTCCGCCAGAAACCGCAGCACACAGGCGAGTTCTGCGGCGGTTTCTTGTTGCGTGCCGTTGCCTGTGTGTCCGCCGCTTTCGGGGGCATAAAGATGGCTGGGGGCTTGCTGTTGGCGCAGCTTGGCGTGGAATTTGAGCGCGTGGGCGGGGTGCACGCGATCGTCCGCTAGGCTGGTGGTAATCAGGGCGGGGGGATATTTCAGGCTGCCTGAAACGTTGTGGTAGGGGGAGAAGGCGGCAAGGTAGTTGCGCATTTGTGGGTCGGCGGGGTCGCCATATTCTTCTATCCAGCTGGCGCCTGCGTAGAGCTGGGGGTAGCGCAGCATATCGGTGAGCGGCACTTCGCACACCATTGCGCCGATGTTTTCAGGCTGCCTTGTGTACGCGCTGGCTACGATTAAGCCGCCGTTGCTGCCGCCTTGGATGACGATGCGTTGGGCGCGGCTGTAACCTTGTTGGCAAAGATGCTGAACGACGGCGAGCAGGTCGTCCACCGATTTGTGTTTGTTTTGGCGTTGGGCGGCTTCGTGCCAGCCTGTGAACTCGCCGCCGCCGCGTATGTTGGCGAGCACAAAGGCGTTGCCTTGTTCCAGCCAGTGTTTGCCGATGCTGCCCAGATAGTGCGGCAGCTCGGGCACGTTGAAGCCGCCGTAAACGTAAATCAGCGTGGGCGTTTCAGGCTGCCTTGGGGTTTTGCCAACCCAGTAATAAGGAATGGGCGTGCCGTCTGCCGATGGGGCGTGGTGCTGTTCCACGATGATGCCTTCGGCGTTGAACTGGGCGATTTGGCGACGCATCACGCTCAATTCCATCACGCTTAAATCCAGCGCGTAGAGCGTGAGTGGCGTGGTGAAATCGCTGGCGGCAAGGTAAAGCACGTCGCCGCCCCACGGCTGGTCGGTAAGATCTATCGCGCCGTTGGGCAGGCTGGGCAGGGCGGCTTCGTGCCATGCGCCGTTTTGCCATTGCCATGCTTTCAGGCTGCCTGAAACGTTGTCCAGCAGATTGGCGATGATGTAGCGGCGCGTGGTTTCCACGCTGGCGATAGCTTGCTGCGCGTTGGGCGTAATCAGGCAAAAGGCTTCGCCGAGCATGCCTTTGTTGAGCTTAACGGCAATCAGGCTGCCTGCGGCGTAGCTTTGGTTGGCGCGATGCCATGCGGTTTTGAGTTGAATGATGAGCTGCCCCGCAATATAGCCTGCAATATCGGCATCGCTGGGCAGGGCAAGGGCTTGGATGTCGCCCGTTTTGCCCACTTGATAATAGGTTTTTTGGAAGAAGCTGCTGGCGGATTCAATCAAATCAATCGGCGCGCCTTGCGGGTCTAGATAACGCCATGCGTTCACCATCACGCCGTTTTCAGGCTGCCTGAAAATGGCTTGGGCTTCGTCAAAACTATGCCCGTGCTGCATCAGCCAAACTTCGCGCGGGTAGCCCGACGGCGTGAGTTGGCGTTCATCCCACGCGGGGCACACCCACACGCTGTTTTCATCGCGCCATGCGATGTGGTTTTTGCCCAGCGGAAAGTGAAAACCGTTGGGCACAATTTGGTGCGTGGCAAGGTTAAATTCCACCGTATAAGCCGCGTCCGAACCCTCAGGCGAAAGCGTGAGCAGCGCGATTTCAGGCTGCTCCACATAATGCGACACACCGTCTAAATACACATCGTCGCCCAAGATTTCATCAAAATCGGCAACGGAAAACAAATGCTGCCACTCGGGCAGCCCCGCGCGATAGCTGGCAGCGCTGCACACGCGATACACGCCCTTGGGAAACTCGGGCGATTGGTGGAAGTGATACATCCGCGCGCGGTGTTCTTGGCAAAACGGGATTTGGCGCTCGTCTTGCAGCTGGGCAAGGATGCCATCGCGCAGGGCGGCGTATTCGGGCGATTGGCAAAATTGCGCCAGCGTGGCGGCGTGTTCTTGCGCGATAAATTGCTGCGTGGCGGGGTCTTGCAGATTTTCTAGCGATTGATGCGGATCTTGCATTTTGGGCTTTCGGATGGATGAAAACGAGCGATTTTAGCACGCAGCCAAAGGCAGCCTGAAAACGGAAAACGGCGTTTCAGGCTGCCTTTGCACGGCGCATAAAAGCTTGTCTTATTTTGGACATTTTGGAGAATGTAGTATGATTACAGCTTTGCAACCCAAATCAACAGGAAAAACATGAAAACCTTGAATGAAAAACAAGTCAAAATATTGTCTATCGTTGCCACCATCGCCGCCGTGTGTATGTATTTTGCTTACATCGCGCAAATCCAAGCCAATTTGGCAGGGCACAAAGGCAGCCCGATTCAACCGCTTGCCGCCGCCATCAACTGCACATTGTGGGTGATTTATGGTTTGATGAAACCGCAGCGCGATTATCCCGTTGCCATCGCCAACGCGCCAGGTGTGGTGCTGGGTTTGATTACCGCCATTACCGCGCTGTAATTTGAATACAAAAAAGGCAGCCTGAAAACGTGTTATCCGTTTTCAGGCTGCCTTTTGCTTATGCCAACGCCTTGCCCAATTCTGCCGAGCGCGCCGCCGCCGCATTCACGCCGTCGCAAAAATGTTCCGCCAAATGATGCTGGCGAAACGTTTCTAGCGCAGCAAACGTTGTCCCGCCCTTGCTGGTAACCGCATCTTGCAAGGCGGCAAAATCCGCGCCCGATTGCGCCGCCAAAGCCACCGCTCCACGAAACGTTTGCAAGCTCAATTCGCGCGATTGCGCCGCATCAAAGCCCAAATCCTGCGCCGCCTGCTGCAAGGCATTCATCAAATAAAACACATACGCCGAACCGCTGCCTGAAACCGCTGTAACCGCGTGCATCTGCGCTTCATCGTTCAGCCAAAAAGTCAAACGACACGAAGCGGCGATAATCGCTTCGGCACGCGCCCGATCCGCCGCGCTCACATCATCTGCGGCAAACAGCCCCGCCACGCCTTCGCCCACCTGAGCAGGCGTATTCGGCATCACGCGCACCAGCCGCCGCGTGCCGCCCAAATAGCGCGACAAGGTTGCCACGCTCAATCCCGCCGCCAGCGAAATCACCAACGCGCCGTTGGTTTGCACATCCGCGCAAGCTGCCTGCATATCCTGCGGTTTCACCGCCAAAATCAACACATCATCCGCGCCGATTTCAGGCTGCCGCTCCGATACCGCCACGCCATATTGCGCCATCAACGCTTCGCGCTTGGCAGCACCGCGATTGGTAACGTGCACTTCGCCCGCCCGCCCTGCGCGGTGCAAGCCCGCCACAATCGCCGTTGCCATATTGCCGCCGCCAAGAAAATAAATCGTCATGCCATGCTCCTTTGTTGGGTTCAAAAAAACGCCATTATAGGGCAGCCTGAAAACGGTTAAAGCGCGTTTCAGGCTGCCGTATCCCGTTAAAAACGTTAAAATACACCCCTTAAAAAAACACGCCATCTCCACCGCCATGCAAGCCCTAGACTACTGCCGCGAAAAAGCCCAAACCAGCCAATCCAGCTTTCTCACCAGCTTTCGCTTTCTCTCCGCGCCCCAGCGCGATGCCATGACCATCCTTTATGCCTATTGCCGCGAGCTAGACGACATCGTGGACGACAGCCGCGATGCCAACGTTGCCCGCACCACCTTAGCATGGTGGCGGCAAGATTTAGCCAAAGCCTTCCAAGCCAACGCCACGCCCGAGCACCCTGTAAACCAAGCCCTGCGCGAGATTCAACCTATTTTCAGGCTGCCTGAAAGCGAGTTAGCCGACATCATCAACGGCATGGAAATGGATTTGCACCACGACCGCTATGCCACCTTTGACGACCTAAAATACTACTGCTACCGCGTTGCAGGCGTGGTGGGGCGCTTGATTGCCCGCATACTCGGCTACACGCAAGATGCCACGCTGCAATACGCCGAAACACTCGGGCTTGCCCTGCAATTGACCAACATCATCCGCGACGTGGGCGAAGATGCACGCATGGGGCGCATCTACCTGCCGCAAGACGAATTGGCGCAGTTTAATGTGAACGAAAACAGCATCTTATCGGCAACGCCCACGCCCGAATTTGCCGCGCTGATGCAGTTCCAATTCAACCGCGCGCGCGAAACCTACCGCCAAGCCATCGCCCTGCTGCCCGCTGCCGACAAAAAAGCGCAAAAAGCAGGGCTGATTATGGCAAGCATTTATTACGCGCTGCTGCTGGAAATTGAACGTGACGGCTTGGCAAACGTGTTGCGCTACAAAATCCGCATTCCCAATCCGCGCAAAGTTCGCATCGCGCTGAAAACATGGCTGCTGGGCTTTAAGCCGTAAACGCAAACAAATCATGCAAACAGCTTGCGCGATGAAATACAGTTTTCAGGCTGCCTTAATGTAGTTAATCGCTACACATTAGGCAGCCTGAAAACAAAAAACCGCCCGAATCATCAGGCGGCATAGACGGCGATAAGATTATTTCTCTTCTTTATCTTCGGCTGCATCTTTTTTGGCATCAGCAGCGTTTTCTTTGGCTTCAGCCATGTCTTCTTGGATGTCTTTTTCCAAATCGGCAACGTATTTATCGCATTCGGTTTTGCGCTCTTGCTCGGAAACTTTCATCATCGCATCGGTTGCTTTTTTAGAGTTTTCAACGTAAACGCCCATTTCAACTTGAACATCCGCTTTGTGTTTCTCGTCTTTGATGCTGTTTACATAAGCGTTGTATTTTTCGGTAAGCGCAGGGCACCAATCATCGCTGGTTGCGGCAGCAGCAGATGTGGCGGCAGGCGCACTCGCCGCCATAGGCGCAGAAGCATTGGCAGTAGGCGCGCTGGTGGGCGCAGAAACATCAGCAGGCGCGCTGGCAGGAGCGGGGGTAGAAGCAGCAGGCGTTTGTGTGCCGTTGTCGCAAGCAGACAATGCCAAAGCGGCGAATACGGCGGTCATCAATAGGGATTTTTTCATGTGAATTTCCTTAGGGTTGGTTAAAAAAATTGCAAAAAATTATTTCAACATTTCATCAATTTTGGGATAGAACCATTTTTTGTCTAACACCACATCCAGCGCGTACACAATACCAGGGATGGAGAACAGGCACATGCCAACTAGCGCGGCGATGGTGCGCCCCATTTGTTTGGGGTTGTCGTTGCTTGCCATGTAAACCGCTAGGGGTGGCACAATGATGGAGAGAATTAGCAGCACAGTTTGGTCTGGGACATTGCCAGCGGGTTGGTTTGAGTTTTCGCTCATATTGAACTCCTTTGAGTAGGTTGAAAAAATAAAAAACTTCTATAAAAGAAGCGGATTAGTTAATATTGTAACGCTAATTTTTACAAAAGCCAAACATTCATTTACATTATCATGCAGTTGTGCAGTCGTGCAGTCGTGTAGTCTAAATTATTGTTTTTATTTATTTTAAAATTCCACCACGGTTTTATCTCTGTTGGCTGATTAAGATTGATTTTGCTTTCAGGCTGCCGTGGCGCGGTGGTTGACAAAACTTATATGGGCAAAATAAATAGAATTGTGGATATAGCTTATATACTTTATGAGTATGTGTTTGGGGCTGGATTGGCTTTTGCGTGGCGTGAAAAGGCGTTTTCAGGCTGCCTTGGGCGGCGCGAAAGTGAATGTTTATATTGATATGGATAATTAAGGCGTGCCAAGGCAGCCTGAAAATGATGTGATTATGACGAGACCTAAAATTGCGATTATTGGCGCGGGTTGGGCAGGGTTGTCTGCCGCTGCGCATTTGGTGGAACACGCGGATGTGGCGCTGTATGAAGCAGGGCGCGTGGCGGGTGGGCGTGCGCGTGGCGTGCCCAGCGATGAGTTTTCGTTTTTGGATAATGGGCAGCATTTGCTGATTGGCGCGTATCAGGCGGTTTTCAGGCTGCTGGATAAGACGGGGATGGATTGGCGGCGGCATTTTTATCGCCAGCCGTTGCGCTGGTATTTGCACGATGGTTTGCGCTTTGAAGCGGCTTGGTCTTTGCCTGCACCGTTGAATTTGCTTACGGGCTTGCTGCGCGGCGAGGGCGCGTCGTTTGGGGAAAAAATGGCGCTGGTGCAGCAGTTGAAGCATTTGCAGGCGCATCATAAGCGCCAGTTGCCCGACCAAAGCGTGCTGTCTTGGTTGGAAGGGCAGGGGGTGTCGCGCAAGTGGTTGTTGGAGTTTTGGCAGCCGATGGTGTGGGGGGCGTTGAATACGCCGTTGGATGAAGCGAGCTTGAATGTGCTGTGCAATGTGCTGGCAGATGGCGTGTGGGCAGGCTGCGAGCTGAGCGATTATTTTGTGCCGCGGGTGGATTTAACGCGGGCGTTTGCGATGCCGATTGTGGGCTATTTGCAGCAGCATGGGGCGGCTTGGCTGCCCAATCAGCGGGTGAAGCGGGTGTTGCTGGATAATCATCGCGGGGTGCGTGTGGATGGGGAGCGCTTTGATGGGGCGATTATTGCGACTGCGCCGTATCATGTGGAAAGCGTGTTGCCGCCATCGCTGGGCGATAATATTCGCTTTGTGGTCAATAGTTTGCAGTATTACCCGATTACCACGGTGTATTTGAAATATGCGCGCGCTTTCAGGCTGCCTGCGCTGATGACGGGCTTTGCAGAGGGCACGGCGCAATGGTTGATTGACCGCCGCCGTTTAACGGGGGCGAACGAGATTGCGGCGGTGGTGAGCCTGTCGCATCGCATTCGGGCGACGAATGTGCAATGGGCGCAGCGCGTGCATCGGGATGTGTTGCGGGTGTGTCCGCAGGTGGGCAAGCCTGTGGCTTGGCAGGTGATTACGGAAAAGCGGGCGACGATTGCTTCGCATGTGAACCGTGTGGTGCCAACGCAGGCGCGGCTGAACCAATATGGGATTTGGCTGGCGGGCGATTGGTTGCATCCGCGCTATCCCGCGACTTTGGAAGCGGCGGTGCAATCGGGGGCGATGATGGCGCAGGCGGTGTTGCAAAGGTTTGCGGCGGGGAGTGAGGCAGCCTGAAAATGAAAATGCCGCGGCGGTGCAAAAGCGCGGTTGGGTAAAACGCCATCTTGGTTAGGCTTGCGAGCAGCGCGGTGAACCAAGATGGCGTTGTTTTGTTGGGGAGTGAGGCAGCCTGAAATGGGTTTAAAGGGGGGGTGTTTTAACTTTGTTGAAGCCTGCGGTTTTGGCTGCGCCAAAGCGCGTAAGCTCGCTTTCAGGCTGCCTTGCTGCTTTATTTCTCGGCTTCTTTCACCTTATCGGCAACGGCTTTCAGATGCGGGAAAATATAGCCGCGCAAGGTGTTGTCGTTGATGGTGTAGGGCTTGTCTTCATCCGTCCAAACGGCAACGGCTGCGCCGTCCATCAGCGAAGCATCCACGGCGTTGTTGTGGTTTTGCTCATCCCAAATGCCGATGTGCCAATCGGTGGCGCTCACTTGCGCGGCATTGTGCTGCGCGTTGTGTTGCGAATCGGCGCTGATGATGTGGTAGAGATAGTGCTGGTTGTAGTTCAACACGCGATAGCCCGCTTGGATTAAATCCAGCACGGTGGCGCGGTTGGCGATGTTTTCATCGCGCTGGGCTTGGCTTTCGCGGTTGCCGTCTCTATCCCAATAGGTGATTTCCACGCTGTTATCCAGCTGGGTGAGGCTGGTTTTGAGAATGGCATCGTTCCACACGCGCACGATGAGATTTTTGTTTTTCAGGTGCAACACGATGTTGTTCACATAGGCGATGTAGTGCGAATTCTGGCTGATGCTGCCTGAAAACTCGTCGCCGCCGATGTGGAAATGCGTGCCGCTGCCAGCAAACATATCCGCCACTTCGTCATAAAGCTGCTGGATGAACTGCTGCGCTTCTGCGCTTTCGTAGCGCAATTCCTTGTTGCCATTGAAGATTTGGCTGGCTTGGGCGCTATTTTCGCGTTGCAGCAGGCTGTGGATGGCGCTCATGTGCGCGGGCGCATCAATTTCGGGCACGAGCTCTATGCCTTTTTGTTTGGCATAGCGCACCAGCTCTTGAATTTGCGCGGCGCTGTAAAAAGATTTGCCTGTGGTAGGGTTGGTGTAGCTGCCATCGGCGTTTTGTTTGGCGTTGCGCGCGAGTTGCCCCAGCGTGGCGCTTTCTAGCGCGTAGTTTTGGTCGTCCGACAAATGCAGATGGAAGAATGTGCCGCCTGCGCGGGCGATGTCGTCCACATAGCCTTTGAGCGTGTTCAAAGGATAGAACTGTCGCGCCACATCCAGCATTAAGCCACTGTGTTTGCGAGATTGTGGCATGGGCAGGGATTGGGCGTTTTCAGGCTGCCTTTGTGGCTCGGGAGCGGGCGCAGGCACAGGAATGCTGGCTTGCGGCGCAGCGCTTGGCGCAGGCTCAGATTGGCTGTTGCTGGTGGCGATTTGGGGTTTTTCATCGGCTGGTTTTTCGGCTGTTGGGGCTTCTTTTTCTGGGCTGAACAGATTTTCCAGCGCCGCGCCGCCTGCCAGCGCACCCAAGCCAGACACCGCGCTCATGCCCGCGCGAATGGCTTGTTTCAGGTTGCTTGTGTTGTTGGGCAATGTGGTGGTGTTGCTTGGCGTGGCGGCGTTGTTACGCGCAGTGGCAATCTCTGCCAATGCAGCCTGAATGCCAGGCGAGGCAGCGTTGGTATCATGACCAGAATAGCCGGGTTTCACCCACACGGTTTTTTCCCACGGGAATTTGTTGATGTCTTTATTCAAACGTGAGGCGGCGGCTTTCAGCTCGGGATCGCTGTCATACGGATTGTTTTTAAACGAAAGCGGCGATTCAACGTTCAGCGCCATGCACCAGAAGTTTTGGTCGGCAACATAGCCGCCGTACTGCTGCACAGCTTTGAGCACGGCTGCCATTTCGGCGCTTGCGTTGTTTTCCTTCACCCAAGCGTCCACGTCAAAATTGGGCGGCAGGGTGAACATTTGTCCTGCGTACGGCGCATCGGCGTCGGCCAGCTTGCCGTCGCTCACTTTGGCGGGGAACACGGCATCACGGCGGTAAGACGGGAAGGTAAACGACAGGGCATGGTTGATTTTGGCAGCCTTCAATTCCGCCAAGCCAAGCTGCATCAGCTCGGTGGCGCTGCCGGTAACGGTGGACGTGCCTGACAGGTGGGACAACCAGTAGTTGCTTGTGCTGCGGGTTTTGGGGTCAAAGCGCTGATAGCCTGCCGACGAATAGTTCATGCTGCCGTCGGGCTTGCTGGTTACTTTGAAATAGCTGCGCCAAATACCGGTGGCAACGTCGTAAATCGCCAGCGCATGGTCGCCGCCTTCGCTGGGCACGGCCCATGAGGGCAGAGGAATCTTGCCGCTGGTGGCTTTGACCAGATCGGGGAAGTTGGTTACCCGCGCATCGGTGCTGGAAAACTGGCGGTATTCTTGGTGCGGATTAGACGAATCAACGGTGTACACCGGGATATTGTCTTTGGCACCACCGCCGTTCGGACCGGTGTTGAGCGAAGTGCGCAGCCAATGGAAACGCCCGGGCAAAAAGCGCTTGGGCAGGGCGCTGACAAATTCTGCCGTTTTCTGCGAATTGGGCGCGACGGGCGCAGACTGGATGTTGCGCGTTGCCAGCGTGTTTTTGCCCAGATACATGCCGGGGGTAAGCGGGCTGATCATCTGCACTTCTTGCAAATCGTTCAGCGTTTTGGACTGGTTGACAGATGCCAGCCAAGGCAGGGTAGCCGCCAAGGGATCTTCTGCCGAATAAGCCATGGGCTTGGGCGCGATCTTGTCGGGGGTGGTGGCTTCGTAGTTGCTGCCGGGGATGGGTTTGCCGTCTTTGTTTACGGCATCGGTTGTTTTGTTGTCAGGTTTTGGGTCAGGTTTAGGGTCCGGTTTCGGATCGGGTTTAGGGTCCGGTTTTGGATCGGGTTTAGGATCCGGTTTAGGGTCCGGTTTTGGAACAGGTTTCGGATCGGGTTTAGGGTCCGGTTTTGGATCCGGTTTCGGATCGGGTTTCGGGTCCGGTTTCGGAACAGGTTTAGGGTCCGGTTTTGGATCGGGTTTAGGATCCGGTTTCGGAACAGGTTTAGGGTCCGGTTTCGGAACAGGTTTAGGGTCCGGTTTAGGATCGGGTTTCGGAACAGGTTTTGGATCCGGTTTAGGGTCTGGTTTAGGATCGGGTTTAGGGTCCGGTTTCGGAACAGGTTTTGGATCCGGTTTCGGATCAGGTTTAGGGTCCGGTTTCGGATCAGGTTTTGGATCCGGTTTAGGATCCGGTTTCGGATCGGGTTTAGGGTCCGGTTTTGGATCGGGTTTCGGAACAGGTTTCGGATCGGGTTTTGGATCAGGTTTAGGGTCCGGTTTCGGGTCCGGTTTCGGAACAGGTTTTGGATCCGGTTTAGGGTCCGGTTTTGGATCAGGTTTTGGATCAGGTTTTGGATCAGGTTTTGGATCAGGTTTTGGATCAGGTTTTG
>CAUSAW010000051.1:0-13873 GCA_963529725.1 uncultured Kingella sp.
GACACTCTTGCTTGTTGGAAATGTTGTTGGGTGTTTCTTATTTTGTTTAACTATACTTCAACAAATTAGTCGGCAACGGCATCACCCTTACCCCCAGACAACCATTTAGCAACAGCCGAATGCTGGTTGCGAACTTTGCCCACTTGGCGCAAGCCATGAACGAATAGCAGCAAGCCGCCAAAGCAGCGGGTGGCTATAAACCACATAGCAGTTGGACAGGCGCGCTGTTTGTTACCCCCGTGCGCTTTAATGTGCGCGAAAATCTAGCCGATGGCTTGTCGCAAATTGAATGCAAATGTTTGCGCGACACAGGGATTGAATGCAACATGAAAGTTGTAGAAATTTGCTATCAGGGCAAATCTATTGAATTTAAATAGCTTTAAGGCAGCCTGAAACAGCCAATCCCATTTTCAGGCTGCCTCAATCCAACCATCCCCAAAAGGAAACCCCATGATTCCCTACGGCAAACAAACCCTCTCCGAAGCCGACATCGCCGCCGTTGTCCGCGTGCTGCATTCCGACTACCTCACCCAAGGCAGCCAAGTCCCTGCCTTTGAAAGCAGCCTGAAAACCTACTGCAGCGCCACCCACGCCATCGCCGTCTGCAACGCCACCGCCGCCCTGCACATCGCCTGCCAAGCACTCGGCTTGCAACAAGGCGACATCGTGTGGACAAGCCCCATCACCTTCGTTGCCAGCGCCAACTGCGCCCTTTATTGCGGCGCAACGGTGGATTTTGTGGACATAGACCCGAAAACGCTCAACCTTTCCATCCCGCTGCTTGCCGAAAAACTCGCCGCCGCCCAAGTTTCAGGCTGCCTGCCCAAAATCATCGTCCCCGTGCACCTGTGCGGCGAACCCTGCGATATGGCGGCGCTACACCAACTCGCCCAACAATACGGCTTCAAAATCATCGAAGACGCCTCCCACTCCATCGGCGCCAGCTACCACGACGGCAAAGTGGGCAACTGCCAATACAGCGACATCACCGTATTCAGCTTCCACCCCGTCAAAATCATCACCACCGCCGAAGGTGGTGCCTGCCTAACCAACAACGCCGAGCTTGCCAACACCCTCGCCCGCCTACGCAGCCACGGCATCACCCGCAATCCCGCCGAAATGCAGGGCGAACCCGACGGCGCGTGGTATTACCAACAGATAGATTTAGGCTACAACTACCGCATGACCGAACTGCAAGCCGCCCTCGGCGTGAGCCAAATGACACGGCTAGACGAATTCGTCGCCCGCCGCCACGCGCTCGCCGCCCGCTACGATGCCCTGCTTGCCGATTTGCCCCTTATCCTGCCCTACCGCAATCCCGCCAACCAATCCGCGCTGCACCTCTACCCCATCCAAGTGCAGCCTGAAAGCGGCAAAACGCGCCAACAAATCTTTGACTACCTACGCAGCCACGGCATCGGCGTGAACGTGCACTACATCCCCGTGCACACCCAGCCCTATTACCGCCAACGCTTCGGCTTCAAGCCAGGCGATTTCCCCAACGCCGAAACCTATTACAGCCGCGCCATCAGCCTGCCGCTGTATTTCAGCCTTAGCGAAGAAGAGCAAGACAGCGTAGTCTCCACGCTCCAACAAGCGTTTCAGGCTGCCTAATGCCGCGCAGATTAGCATTCACCATAAACAATAAAACGCTGGTTATCCGCCAGCGTTTTTGTTTGCCCAACCGCCCTTTATTTTTTGCCCGAGCAGGCGTTTCGCCGCCTACCACGAGCAGGGGCAAGCCCCTGCACCCACGCGAAAACCCTTTTCAGGCTGCCTCATCCATCCCAAACACCCCATCCAACACCCCTTCAATCTCCGCGCGCACCACCGCCTTATCCCGATTGCTGTCCACCACCGCATAACGCTCGGGCGCAGATGCCGCACGGCGCAGATACGCCGCCCGCACCCGCGTGAAAAAATCCGCCTGCTCCTGCTCAAAGCGGTCTTTCTCGCGGCTGCGCTCAATCCGCTCCAACGACACCGCCAGCGGCACATCCAGCAAAATCGTCAAATCGGGTTTCAGGCTGCCTTGCACCCAATCTTCCAATATCGCAATTTGCGCATCAGGCAAACCGCGCCCGCCGCCTTGGTAGGCAAACGTGGCATCGGTAAAACGATCCGACACCACGTTCACGCCCTGCGCCAGCGCAGGCAAAATCACATCCTCCAAATGCTGCCGCCGCGCCGCAAACATCAACAGCGTTTCCGTGTGCAGCGAAACTTGGGTGGCGGGGTTGAGCAGCAAATCGCGCAACGCTTCGCCCAGCGGCGTGCCACCTGGTTCGCGCGTGAACAACACAGGCAGCGAGCGCTCAGCAAACCAAGCACGGATTACGTCTAACTGCGTGGTTTTGCCCGCGCCGTCTATGCCGTCCAAAGTGATAAATTTTGCTAACATGGCGTGTCCTTTTGTCAAAAATTGCCAGCTATTGTATGGCAAAACAGGAGGCTTTGTTATAGAATACTGACAACAAAACAATTTCTTCCACCCTTATGTAAAGGACTTAACCATGTTCCCAGAATACCGCGAACTCATCAGTAAATTGAAACAAGAAGACGCACACTTCGCCCGCTTGTTTGACGAACACAACGAGCTAGACGACAAAATTGCAGGCTTGGAAAACGACCCTGTTACCAGCGCAACCGCCGATGCGGAAGTGGCTGTGTTGAAACAGAAAAAATTGGCGTTGAAAGACCAGTTGTATGACATCTTGAAAGCTGCTGCTAAAAAATAACCCGTTCTAAACGCAAAAACCGTTATCGCTTGGATAACGGTTTTTTGTTGGGTGGGGTTGGGTTTCAGGCTGCCCTAAACCCATAACAAAAAGGCAGCCTGAAACCTTTGCAAAACCCTAGCAGCAGCCTGAAAACACAGAAATGCCGTCATTCCCGCGTAGGCGGGAATCTTGTTTGATATTAAGAAACTCATGTAAAAACAATCCATTGCAAAAATTTCAGCCTGAAAATCTTTTCCGAAGCCCGTTTTAGCTTCACTCGTTTTCAGGCTGCCTTGCATTCGCAAACCCAACCCAGCATCACCAAATATTAGACTTAATCTTCCGCTTCAACACAGGATGCTCCGACAGCTTAAACTCAGGCTCTTTGATGCCACGCCGCACTTTCACGCTGTAATCTTTCAGCAGCAGCAACACGGTTTTATACATCAGCATAATCGCCAGCAGGTTAATCAACGTCATCGTGCCCATGGTCAAATCGCCCATATCCCACACCACAGGCATCTCGGCAACCGCGCCAAAATACACAAAACCCAGCATCAGCAAACGGAACACCAGCAACACCAAGCGGTTGCCATGCAAATATTTCACATTGGTTTCGGCATAGGCGTAGTTGCCAATAATCGTGGTGAAGGCAAACAAAAACAGCACCACCGCCAAAAATTGCTGCGCCCAGCCGCCGATTTGGCTTTCCAGCGCCGCTTGCGTGAGCTGGATGCCACTTAACTTCGTATCCATCGGCACATCCGAGAGCAAAATAATAAACGCCGTGCACGAACACACCACAATGGTGTCAATAAACACGCCCAGCATTTGAATCAGCCCTTGCGACACGGGATGCTTCACATCCGCCGCCGCCGCGGCATTGGGCGCGGAGCCTTGCCCCGCCTCGTTCGAATACAAGCCGCGCTTGATGCCGTACATCATCGCTTGCGACACGATGCCGCCAAACAAGCCGCCGCCCACCGCCTTGCTGCTAAACGCATCCTGAAAAATCAAACCAAACACGCGCGGAATCTCACCCGCATTCACAATCATCACATACAGCGCCACCAGCAAATAAACCACCGACATCAGCGGCACAACGCCTTCTGCCACCCTTGCCACGCGCCGCACGCCGCCAAAGATAATCGGCGCCGCCAGCAACACCAACACCGCGCCGATGGCGTGTTTATAAGTGTTCCAAACTTCTGCCGACACGCCGTCTTCTGCCGTCATATTCGCCGCCGATTGCACCGCTTGCACAATCGTGTTGGCTTGAATGGATTGGTACACAAAGCCAAAGCACACAATCAGGCTCACCGAAAACAGTACCGAGAGCCAATGCAAATTCAGCCCATGCGCGATGTAATAAGCAGGGCCGCCGCGAAACAAGCCTGTTTTCTTGTCGCGCACTTTGTATAGCTGCGCCAACGCTGATTCGGCAAACGCCGAAGCCATGCCAATCAACGCCACCAGCCACATCCAAAACACCGCGCCCGCGCCGCCCATGGAAATGGCAATCGCCACGCCCGCAATATTGCCCGTGCCCACGCGGCTCGCCAGCCCTGTTACAAACGCTTGGAATGATGTAATGCCGTGCGGGTCGTTGGGGTCTTGGCGGCTGCCTGAAATCTCTTTCAGGCTGCGTCCAAATAAGCGCAGTTGCACAAAGCCCGTGGTGAGCGTAAAAAACACGCCCACGCCCAGCAGCAGCCACAATAGCCAATCCCAAAGCGGCGCGCTGATGGTGTTTGCCGTGCAATGCACAATGTTCACAAAACCGTCTTGCGAAAAACATGAAATCTCTTTGTTATACATAAAACGTCCTACAAATAATTCAGGCAGCCTGAAAGCTGCCAAGTGTGAAAAGTGTTAAGGATTGTAATACAAGCGGGCGTTCAGCCGCAAATGCTGCGGCAGGGCTTTCAGGCTGCATGGGCAGGATTGTTTGCCAAAGTGGCGTTGCGGCGGGCAAAACGCGCCATTTGCGCCAAATAGGCAGCCTGAAAACGCGCAAACACGCTAAAATCGCAACTTTATTGCCATCAACAAGAGAACCGAACCGCCATGCGCATCAACCAACGCGAAATCTCCCCCAACCACCCCCCCTACATCATCGCCGAAATGTCCGCCAACCACAACGGCAGCCTGAAAACCGCCTTTCGCATCATCGACGAAGCCAAAGCCGCAGGTGCAGACGCCGTCAAAATCCAAACCTACACCGCCGATACCATCACCCTGCCCAGCCGCGCCCCCGAATTTATGATTAACGGCGGCTTGTGGCACGGGCAATCGCTGCATGAGCTTTACCAAAAAGCCCAAATGCCGTGGAAATGGCACAAACCGCTGTTTGACTACGCGCGCGAGCAAGACATCACGCTATTCAGCTCGCCGTTTGACTTCACCGCCGTGGATTTGCTGGAAAGCCTGAATGCCCCTGCCTACAAAATCGCATCGTTTGAAGCGATAGATTTGCCGCTGATTCGCTACGTCGCCCAAACAGGCAAGCCCATGATTATCTCCACCGGCATGGCAAACGCCGACGAAATCGCCGAAGCCATCGCCACCGCGCAAGATAACGGCTGCGAGCAGTTGGTCGTATTGCATTGCGTCAGCGGCTACCCCGCCCCCGCTGCCGATTACAACCTGCGCACTCTGCCCGACATGGCAGCGCGCTACGGCACACTAGTCGGCTTGTCCGACCACACGCTGGACAACACCACCGCCATCGTCAGCATCGCCCTAGGCGCGTGCGTGATAGAAAAACATTTCACGCTAGACCGCAACGGTGGCGGCGCAGACGACAGCTTCTCGCTAGAACCCGCCGACCTTGCCGCGCTCTGCCGCGACAGCCGCACCGCATGGCAAGCCCTAGGGCGCGTGGAATACGGGCTCAAATCCAGCGAACAAGGCAACGCCCAATTCCGCCGCTCGCTGTATTTTGTGCGCGACATGAAAGCAGGCGACACCATCGATGCCACCTGCATCCGCAGCGTGCGCCCAGGCTTCGGCTTGCCGCCCAAATGCTACGACCATTTAATCGGCAAACGCGTAACCCGCGATATTGCTGCCTACACCAAAACCAGCTGGGATTGCATTGATGCAGCCTGAAAACGCCATGCAGCCCAATGGAGCGGCGACGGCTCGTCGCCAAAATGGGCGCACGGAACAAACTGCGCTTGCCCGTAAGCAAATGTCGGCGAGCCGCCGACGCTCCATTTTGTTGCTAACCGCTTTTAGCGCGTTTATCCCTTTGACTGGGAAACCGACTTTCAGGCTGCCTAAACACAATTGATGATTGAAGAATAAACAATGCGCACCACCCCATTATTGCTTACCGCCGCGCTTGCCACGCTGCTCACCGCCCCCCCATCGCCCAAGCCAAGCCGCCCGCCAGCCTGAACGACTGCCAAGCCTATATCCAATTTGTCTCGTAGGTGTACCACTACACCAGCACTTGCGGCGAAACGCACGGTGGCAAAAATTTTGCCGCGCTGGTGGAGCGAGCAAGCGTTATCCGAATACGATGCCGCCATCAGGCAGCAATACCAAATCGCCGATAACGACAGCGATGCCGCACGCGAGCAGAAAGCCGCCGCGTTTTGCCAAGGCGAACGCGCCAATATGACCACGCTGATTAAGCGGCAGTTTCAATAACCCGCGCATCAAAGGCAGCCTGAAAACCGCCCAAACAGCGTTTTCAGGCTGAAACCTTTGCAAAATCTGTAACCGATGGAACGTCGGTGGCTCGCCGACATCTTGGCAAATCAGTAGTGCAATGTTTGAAGTGTTGGCGACGAGCCATCGCCGCTCCATTTTAGGTTTCAGGCTGCTGTTAGGGGTTTTGCAAACATTTCAGGCTGCCTGCTTGACCCTGACCCCAAGTCAAGCCTTATCCTGCCCTATCATCTAATCCACAAGGAGAAGCCCAATGTCCACCCAACACATCAATTTCCAAATCAGCGGCATGACCTGCCAAGCCTGCGCCAGCCGCATTGAAAAAGTGCTCAACAAAAAAGACTTCGTTGCCAACGCCAGCGTGAACTTTGCGGGCGAGACCGCGCAAGTGGAATACGACGACGCGCAAACCACGCCCGAAGAGCTGATGCAAATCATCCAGAAAACGGGTTATCAGGCTGCCCTCAAAACCACCGCGCTGCCCGAAATGCAGCCTGAAAACGCAAACCTTTGGCGCAACCATTGGCGTACATGGCTGCTGCTTGCCCTTGCCGCGCCGTTTATGCTGGGCATGGCGGGGATGCTGTTTGGCTCGCACGCGCTGATGCCGCCCGCTTGGCTGCAAATTGCCCTTGCCAGCATCGTGCAACTTTGGCTGGCGGTGCCGTTTTATAAAAGCGCGATTGCCAGCGTGCGCGGCGGCTTGGCAAATATGGATGTGCTGGTTTCCATCGGCACGCTGGCGATTTATCTCTATTCCATCGGCATGATGCTGGCGGGTCATCCCGTGCATCATGTTTACTTTGAAGCGGGCGTGATGGTGATTGCGTTTGTGTCGCTGGGCAAATATCTGGAAGAGCGCACCAAACGCGGCAGCCTAAACAGCTTGGGGCTGATGATGCAGCTCACGCCGCGCCAAGTAACCGTGTTGCGCGGCAATCAATGGCAGCCTGAAAAGCTGGAAAACGTGCAAATCGGCGACACGCTGCGCGCCGTGCAAGGCGAGCGCATCGCGGCGGATGGCGTGGTGCTATCGGGCGAAGCATGGGCAGACGAAAGCCATTTAACAGGCGAGAGCCAGCCTGTTTACAAAACCGCAGGCAGCAAAGTGCTGGCGGGGTCTATCCTATCGGGCAGCGTGGACTACCGCGCCGAGCAGTTGGGCAGCAACACGCTGTTGGGCGACATGATGAACGCGCTATCAGACGCGCAAGGCAGCAAAGCCCCCATCGCGCGGCTGGCTGATAAAGCCGCCGCCGTGTTTGTGCCCACCGTGTTGTCCATCGCCGCGCTCACTTTTATCGCCACATGGCTGTTTACAGGCAGCGCAACCAAAGCCCTTGTGCACGCCGTTGCCGTGCTGGTGGTGGCTTGCCCCTGCGCGCTGGGCTTGGCAACGCCCGCCGCCATCATGGCAGGCATGGGCGTTGCCGTGCGCCACGGCGTGTGGTTCAAAAACGCCGCCGCGATGGAACAAGCGGGGCATATTGACACCGTGGTGCTAGACAAAACAGGCACGCTCACCCAAGGCAAGCCCGACATCGCCGCCATCTGGACTGCGCCGAACATCAGCGAAGATACGCTGTTGCAGGCCGCCGCCGCCGTGGAGCAACACGCCGCCCATCCGCTTGCCAAAGCCATCGTCTCGCACGCCGCCGAGCGCGGCATCGCCATCCCCACCGCCACGCAGCCTGAAACCGAAGCAGGCGCAGGCTTGCAAGCGCAAGTGGAGGGCATTGGCTTAGTGAAAGTGGGCAAGCCCGATTTTGCCCATTTCAGGCTGCCTGAAACCATCACAGACGACATCTGGCAAATCGCCAGCCTAGTCGCCGTCTCCATCAACGGCGCAGCCGCAGGCGCGTTTGCCCTTGCCGACCCACTCAAACCCGACAGCGCCGAAGCCATCGCCCGCCTGCACGCGCACGACATCAGCGTGTACATCCTCAGCGGCGACAACGCAGCCACCGTGTCGCACATCGCCGCCCAGCTTGGCATCGCCAGCAGCTACGCCCACGGCAACCAATCGCCGCGCAGCAAAGCCGACTTCATCGCCCAACTCAAAGCACAAGGGCGCAGCGTGGCGATGGTGGGCGACGGCATCAACGACGCGCCCGCCCTTGCGTTGGCAGACGTAGGCTTTGCCGTGCGCGGCAGCACCGACATCGCCGAACACAGCGCCGATGCCGTGCTGGTGCGCCAATCGGTGAACCAGTTGGCAGACGGCATCCTCATCGCCCGCGAAACGCTGAAAAACATCAAGCAAAATCTGTTTTTCGCCTTTATCTACAACATTCTCGGCATCCCGCTGGCTGCTGTTGGCTTGCTTACGCCTGTGATTGCAGGCGCGATGATGGCGATGAGTTCAGTGTCGGTGCTTGGCAACGCGCTGCGCTTGAAGAAGTTTCAGGCACGCTAGGGCTGGGCGGTAAAGGCAGCCTGAAAACCCAAATGCAGCCTGAAACACCGTTTTCCAGCTTTCAGGCTGCCTTTTGATTAGGTTCCAGACGGCATCAAACGCAGCCTGAAAACAAAAAAACAGCCGTTCCACAAAACGGCTGTTTTCTCATCCATC
Organism: uncultured Kingella sp.; assembly: GCA_963529725.1. GTDB lineage: Bacteria > Pseudomonadota > Gammaproteobacteria > Burkholderiales > Neisseriaceae > Kingella_B. Next base: position 8,971 of record CAUSAW010000051.1, read on the forward strand.
AAAATCCACAAGACAAGCAATCAATCCTCGCCCCAAACCTCTTGCGCAATCTCTTCCACCCATTTCACCTTTGCCCATTGCTGCTCAATCGTCAGCACATTGCCCTCCTCGGTAGAAGCAAAGCCACATTGCGGCGACAGCGCAAGCTGCTCCAACGGCACAATCTTCGCCGCCTCGGCAATGCGCGCCTTAATCGCATCCTTGTCTTCCAATTCAGGAAATTTAGACGTTACCAAGCCCAGCACAATGCGCCCCTTGTGCGGATTGTCGTTAAAGTATTTCAACGGCTCAAAGCCACCGCTGCGGTCGTTGTCGTATTCCAAAAAATAGCCATCAAACGCCGTTTTGCCAAACAAATCCTCGGCAATCGGGTCGTATGCGCCTGTTAGCAAATAAGTGGATTTGTAATTACCACGGCAAACATGGGTGGTCATCGTTAAATCGGCAGGCTTATCCGCCAACACCGCTTGCACATTTTCCAGCGCATAGCGTTTATTTTCGGCGAAAGTGGGCTGTTGATAATCGTTGCACAAATTGCCCCAATACACATCATCCAGCTGCAAATATCGGCAGCCTGCATCGTAAAACGCGCGAATCGCATCCTTATAGGCTTGGCGCAAATCGTCAACAAATTCATCTTTGCTGGCATACACGCCCGTGTCCCACAAATAAGGGTGCATCATTTGGTTTAAGCTAGGGATGGTGAATTTCACAATGGCGCGATCGCCCACAATCGCCGCGAGCTTGCGATAGTGTTCCAAAAAAGGATGATTGGGATTCCACGACACCTTGCCGCACACGCGCGTGTTTTCCTGCCGCGCTTCCACGCCCTGAAACACGCGGCGATGCGCGGGAATAAACACTTCAATGCCGTTTAAATTCGCCAAAAAGTCCAAATGCCACCACGAGCGGCGAAACTCGCCATCGGTTACCACCTGAATGCCCGCATCCAACTGCTGTTGCACCAGCGCGGCGATTTCTTGGTCTTCAATCTCAGTCAGCTGCTCGCGCGTGTATTTGCACACCCAAAAATTAGCGCGGGCAAGTTTCAAAGCGGGGCTGCGTAGATAACTGCCTACGGTGTCGGCGTGCAGGGGAAGCGTTTTGCTCATGATGATGTTCCTTTGTTTGGGGTTAAATTAACAAAAAGTGACTATCGTAGGAAAAATGGCAGGCGCGGGCGAATGGGAAATTTTTGTTGTTTGCATGAAATATTTTCAGGCTACCTCAACCGCGCGCAACAAAGGCAGCCTGAAAAACGAACGCCAAACAGCAATGCTGCTTAATCCGTTTTCAGGCTGCCTATGCGCCGCCCATCAGTGCGACATGATCTGGCTTAGAAACTGTTTTGCCCGATCGGTTTTCGGGTTTTCAAAAAATTCATCTGGTTTGCGGTCTTCCAAAACCTGCCCATGGTCCACAAAAATAATCCGATCCGCCACCTCGCGCGCAAAGCCCATCTCGTGCGTAACGCACATCATGGTAATGCCCGATTGCGCCAAATCCTTCATCACCTTCAACACCTCGCCCACCATTTCAGGGTCTAGTGCCGAAGTCGGTTCGTCAAACAGCATCACCGCAGGCTGCATCGCCAAACCGCGCGCAATCGCCACGCGTTGCTGCTGCCCGCCCGATAATTCCGCAGGATACGCGTCTTTTTTCTGCGCCAAGCCCACTTTTTCCAACAATTCCACCGCCAATTTTTCCGCAGCGGCTTTGTCCATATTTTTCACCTTAATCGGCGAGAGCGTGATGTTTTCCAACACGGTTAAATGCGGATACAAATTGAAATGCTGGAACACAAAGCCCACTTCGGTGCGGATTTTGTTCAAATCGGTTTTGGGGTCGGCAACGTTTACGCCGTCCACCCAAATTTCGCCGCTTTCAATTTTTTCCAGCTGGTTCACCGTGCGAATCAGCGTGGATTTGCCGCTGCCCGAAGGCCCGCACACCACCACCACTTCGCCTTGGTAGATATCTAAATTTACATTGTTAATCACATGGTTGCTGCCAAAATGCTTGTTTACCGCTTTAAAGCTAAGCATCAATTTTTGGGGGTTGATTTGGTGGGTCATGGTTAAAAACTTTCGCGTTGTATGAATAAAAATTGTATGAAAAATAGGGGTTGATTGCTGGCTTTGCCGTTTTCAGGCTGCCTCTGGCGCATAGCCAATCATTTTACCAAACGATACCACAGCCACGGCACAATCAGCCAAGATGCCACCGCCAACGGCAGCAAAATCCAAACCGATACCGCCAGCCAATCGTGGTGCGGCTGCCATTTTTGCGCCTGCGCCAGCACCAAGGCAAAAAGGTAAATCATCACTTCGCCCACCAGCGGCACGGTAGAAAAATGGCGCGGTTCGGCATCGTAGCGCTGCGAATAAATGCTCGCCAACGGCATCACCAACGCATTTTGCAGCATCAAAAATTCTGCCGCCGCCAGCGGCAAATGCACCACCAGCGTGATTGCTCCGCCGCGTTGCCAAGCCCACAGCAGCCATAGCATGGGCAACAAAATAGCAAGATAACTGGCAGTTTTAACGGCGATTTTTAGCATTTTAGGCAGCCTGAAACTATTTATCCGCCAGCCAATTGCTCAACGCCACATACTTCTCCGCCGCCACTTCTTCCGCCCGCTGCGTCGGCAAAATGCCCACAGCTTGCAAATCTTCATCGCTGGCAACGCCTTTCAGATTATTGCGCAGCGTTTTGCGCCGCTGATGAAACGCCAAGCGCACCAAATCGGCAAATTGAGCAAAATCTCGCGCGATGCCAATGCGCCCTGCCACGGGAATCATGCGCACCACAGCCGAATCCACCTTCGGCGCGGGGATAAAACTTTCGGGCGGCACATCAATCAGGCTTTCCATGTCAAAAAAGTATTGCAGCATCACGCTCAGTCGCCCGTAATCATTGCTTTTGGGCGCGGCAACCATGCGCTCAACCACTTCTTTTTGCAGCATAAAATGCATATCAATCACTTCATCAGCCACATCGGCGAGCTTAAACAGCAACGGCGTGGAAATGTTGTAGGGCAAGTTGCCCACAATTTTTTTGCGTCCAGCAATGCTGCGAAAATCAAAATTCAACACATCGCCCTCATGGATCACCAGTTTGTTGGCAAACGGTTGTTTTTTCAGATGATTGATGATGTCGCGGTCAATTTCGCAAACGTGCAATTGATTGAGCTTGTGGGCAAGCGGCTCGGTAATCGCGGCAAGCCCTGGTCCAATTTCTATCACAATATCATCAGTTTGCGGGCGAACCGCGTTGACGATGTCGGTGATGATGCGAGTATCTTGCAGGAAATTTTGCCCAAAGCGTTTGCGGGCTTGATGCTGAGTCATGATGTTGGTTTGTGCGGAAAAAAGGAAAGGATTGTACTAAATTTCTTTTCAGGCTGCCTGAAAAGGCTGCAACCAGCCTTGTTGCGTAAACGATAGGGTTTCGGCGGCGGTAACGATAATGTGATCCAGCAACACAATATCCAGCAGCGCCAGCGCGGCGTGTAGGCGTTGGGTGAAGGTAAAATCGGCGGACGAGGGTTTCAGGCTGCCTGATGGATGGTTGTGGGCAAAAATCACCGCAGCGGCATGGTGTTGCAGCGCAAAGCGGGCGATTTCACGCGGATAGGCAACGCTTTCAGACAAGGTGCCGCGCGCAATTTCTTCCGCCGCCAGCAAACGATTGTTGGCATCCAAAAACAGTGCAAAGCTGATTTCCACACGCTCATGCCCAATACGCAAACGCAAATAATCGCCCACCGCTTGTGGCGTGTTCAACAGCGAGGCTTGGCGCAATTCCTCGCCCAGCACGCGCCGCCCAATTTCCAGCACGGTGGCAAACTGGGCATAAGCCGCCAAGCCCATGCCCTTGTGTTTGCCCAGCTCGGCGGCAGACGCGTGCATCACGCCGCCCAAGCCGCCGTAGGCATCCAGCAGCGAGCGCGACAAATCCACCGCACTCATGCCCTGCGTGCCCACGCGCAGCAAAATCGCCAGCAACTCGGCATCACTTAACGCGCTTGCGCCGCGTTCCAGCAGTTTCTCGCGTGGGCGCTCACTGGCAGCCCAATCTTTGATGCTCATGGCGACTCCTTTTGGGGTTATGGTTGGCGAGACAAAGGCAGCCTGAAAATGGGTGTGGCATGGTTTGGCGAAACAAGCTGCATTTCAAAATACGTTTTCAGGCTGCCTACTATTTCATTGCGCTGATTTGCGAATGGCTGGGCGAAATGCTATTTGCTATCGTAAACAGTTTTCTACGACGTTGCCAGTATTGCACGGCACGAAACAAACGCAAGTGGTTGAACAAAAGCAGCGCGGTTGTTCGCAATAGTTACTTGCCCTGCCCGAATGATAATTGAGGCAGCCTGAAAAAAGAGAAACTCCGTTTTCAGGCTGCCTTTTATGCGGGTTTATTCGTTGCCATTATCTTCATCATCCAACCCATGCGCTCTAATTTTCGGGCGCGCAATCATCCGCCAACAGGCAAATTTAGATAAAAAAAATACTACCCAAATGAGTAGTAGTTTTATTGATATGCTTGGTGCCCGAGACCGGAATCGAACCGGTACGTTCGTATTAGGAACGACGGATTTTAAGTCCGTTGTGTCTACCAATTCCACCACTCGGGCATAATGGACACTAACTAATTGGAGGCGGAGGCACGGATTTGAACCGACCTATACGAAAGTTGCACCTTTCGCAGCATAAACACTCTGCCACTCCGCCATAAATTAAGATGGAGGCGAGAGTCGGAATCGAACCGGCGTAGACGGATTTGCAATCCGCTGCATAACCACTTTGCTATCTCGCCAAAACTACGCTTGAGTGTTGTAGTATGAAACTGGAGCGGGAAACGAGTCTCGAACTCGCGACCTCAACCTTGGCAAGGTTGC
>CAUSAW010000052.1:0-13626 GCA_963529725.1 uncultured Kingella sp.
TGAGTGCGCCGTTGAAGGCGATGAACACTCCTTGCACGGTGGGGTTTTGGATGGCAGCAAGGGCGGTTTGCAGGTTGGCGGGTGCATCGCTGCTTGCTGCGCCGAAGGGTTTTTGCGAGCCTGTAAGCATGATGGGCTTGCCTTGCGGATTAAGCGCAAGGGCGAGCAGGTTAGCGGTGTAGGCTAGGGTGTCGGTGCCGTGCAGAATCAGGATGGCGTCGTGTTCGCAAAGGGCGGTTTGCAGCAGCGCCAGCCAGTTTGCCCAGTCGTGCGGATTGAGCGCGGAGCTGTCTATCAGCGGCTGGCAAATGTGCCATGTGGTTTGGATGCCGCTCTCTTTCAGGCTGCCTGAATGATCTTGCAAGGCGGTGGCGACGATTGCTTGGCTGGGGTGCAAGCCTTGCGGGGTTTGGGTCATGCCGATGGTGCCGCCTGTGTAGAGAATGTAGAGAGATTTCATGGGGTGGATTGTTTTGTGGTGGATTGAGTTTTCAGGCTGCATCAAGCGGTTAGGGCAGCCTGAAAATGGGGTTGGGCTTTGTGGCAAACGCTGTTTGGAATTGGTAATTGGGTTTTCAGGCTGCCTTGAGTATGTGCGGCAGCCTGAAACCTTTGCAAAGCCTGCAACCGATGGCGCGTCGGCGGCTCGCTGACATTTTGGTAAATCAATAACGCTGTTTAATCTGCTATTTGACGACGAGCCGTCGCCGCTCCATTTGGTTTTCAGGCTGCCGCTGGGCGATTAGCGGCAGCCTGAAAATATTTGTGGACATGGGTTGCTATGGCGGTTTACACCTTACCTGCAAACTTGCGTTTGCGGCGGCGTTGCCATTCCCATGCGTAGCCGCCGATGATGGGCAGGGCAACCAGCACGGCTTTGAATGTCCATGTGGCGTACCACGGTTTGTTAAGCACGATGACGCTGGTGGCATCTGCGGCAACGGTGTGGCGCAGGGCAAACCAGTCTAGCCACGGGCACCAGCAGGCGACAAATGCGCCGAGTAGCACGGGGTAGAACAAGAAGGCTTTTTCGTGTGTCCACAGCCAGAAGTAGGCGATGAGCCAAAGCAGCGTGCAGCCTGTGATGATGAAGGTGTATTTGACAGATGCGGCGGTTGCCCAGCCTGCAAGGAAGTAGGTGGAGGCGAGAAAGGCGATGCCGAGAATGATGAGTAGGATTTCTTCGGGGCGTTTGAACATGATGCGTTCCTTTTGGGTGGGGGGAATGATTTGGGTTTCAGGCTGCCTGATGGAAGGGGGATGATTAAGGCAGCCTGAAATCTAAAATGGCGCGGCGGCTTGCTGCCAAATCGCTAATTAAGCAGCGTTATTGGTTTGCCGAGATGTCGGCGAGCCGCCGATGCGCCATTGAAGGATTGGGCGCGGGAATGGGTGTTAGGCAGCCTGAAATGGTTTTCGCGTGGGGTACAGGGGCTTGCCCCTGCTCGTGGTAGGCGGCGAAACGCCTGCTCTGGCAAAAAATAGGTAATGCGCGGGCATGATGAAATAAACAACCGCCCTACTCCGCGCCCTGCCCAACGCCTGTTTCAGGCTGCCCCAAATCTCGCGCCAGCGTTTCTAGCTTGGCTAAATGCTCGGGGAACTCGCGTGCCAACTCGCGTTCGCTGCGCGTGGCAGACATGGCAAAGCGAATCTCGCCATCGCGGTCAAACAGTAGCCAAGCGCGTTTTTCGCGGATGTAAAACATAAACACCGTGCCCAGCACCAGCAGCACCGAGCCAATATACACCAAGCTCGCACCAGGCGATTTGGTCATCTGCAAGCCCGACATATTCACTTGCTTAAACGTGTCCATTTGCAGCAGCACGGGCGATTGGAAGCGCGTGAGCGCGGTGTAGCCATCCATGCTGTTTAAAATAAAGCGATTGCGCGCCTCGCCCGCAGCCATCGGCGGCAGCCTGAAATCGTTTAACGCCTGCGTGAGCGCCACATCCATGCTGCTATACAAAATCTGATACATGATTTCGCCTGTTTTTTGCTGCGCTTCGGCGGGTACATTTTGCTGAATATGCGCGTTAATCGCAATGTAGCCGCCCTCGGCAAACTGGCGCAGCAGGTTTTCCACCGCCAGCTTAAAATCGGCGCGCATATTTTCGTTTATATTGGCAATCGCGGTTTGCACGATTTGGTCGCGCTTTTCAGGCTGCATCAGCGTGGCGCGCAACGCCATAAAGCTATCCAGCTTGTTTTGCCCATCGGCGGGCAGCATCAGCCAGCGATACGGCGCGTTGATGTCGCTGCGCTCGCCTGTGGCAAAAAACTTCGCCCCCTCGCGCTCTAACGGCAGCATATAGTTCACATATTCATGCGCTTGCCCCGCCGCATCGCGCAGCTTGAAGACAATCGTTGGACCTACGTTTTGAAACTGCTTGGGCTGCGCCACGCTGCGCATATCGTGCTGGGCAGTTTCGCCCGCCGCCGTGTTTTCCACGTTAAACACGCGCAATTCGCCCAGCTCAAACTGATATTTTTCCTTGCCCAAATCTAGTGGAAACGCGCGTTGCGACACCACATCCAGCATCGCAGGCGGGTTTGCGCCGCGCAAATCCCAGCTTTGGAAACGCACATCCGAGCCGCCATCGCCATAGGTGGATTGGTAAATCGTGATGCCGTTGATGGTGAGCGGATGGTTCACGCGAATGGTCTGCGCCACTTGCTTGCCGCTGGCTTTATCGGTTACCACAATATCGCTGGCAAAATCCTTGGGCATGCCCGTGTTGTAAAAATCAATGTAAAACTTTTTCAATTCCAGCGTAAACGGCAACTCTTGCAGCAGCAAGCCCTTATCGGCATTGATAAACGCCGATTCAATCGTTTGCCCTTCCACCACTTCGGCATTGGCGCGAAACGACAAATTGCTCGGCGAAAGGCGCGATGCAGCCTGAAAATCACGCGCGTATTGGCTGCTGGTATCGGGCACAATCTTGCCCGTGAGCATGCCGATTTTCAGCAGCAAATTGCTGTCCACCAAGCCGCCCAAGCAAATCACAATAATCGCCGCGTGGGCAAAAATATAGCCCCATTTGTTCATCGCGCCCTTTTTTGCCGACAGCAACACGCTGCCATCCTCGCGCGAAGTTATCCGCGTTTGAAAGCCGTTTACCTGCCAATATTTTTCCGCAATCTCCGTTTTCAGGCTGCCTGCATCACGGGGCAACAGCGCGGTGTGTTTCATGTGCGCGAGCGATTTGGCGGTGGTTTGCGTGCGAAACGAGCGCATTTCGCGCAAAAACGGCGGCACATTGCGCCACATACACAAGCCCGTGCTCAACACCAAAAACAGCATAATCAGCGTGAACCACGCCGAGGCATACACGTCAAACAGCCCCAAAAATTCAAAGATTTCCGTCCAAAACGCGCCAAACTTCACCACATAATTCTGCTTGGGCTGATTTTGCTGCAACACCGTGCCCACAACCGAAGCAATCGCCAGCACCGACAACAGCGCCACCGCAAAACGCATGGAGCTGAAAAAAGCAAACCACGGGCGGCGGATAAGGGGGATTTTGGGGCGAGACGGTTGAGACATGGCGAAAACGTTGAGAATAGTTGAAGACGCGGATTATAGGCAGCCTGAAAAAGCCTAGCAAAATACATTTCAGGCTGCCTAACTGTAAACCACATTAGGCAGCCTGAAACCATCAATTCAGCCTATTTCAAGCCTTGAATATAAGTGCTCACCGCGCGGATGTCGTCTTCGCTCATGCGCGAAGCGATGTCTTCCATAATGCTGTTGGGCGATTTGCGCTCGCCTTTGGCATACAAGCGCAGCTGGTCGGCAATGTAGCTCTCGTGTTGCCCGCCCACGCGCGGGAAGCCTGAAAACGCTGTGCCGCCCGCAGGATAGCCCGCGCCCGCAGGCCCGTGGCAAGACATACACGCAGGCACGCTTTTGCTTGGCAAGCCCGCGCGGAAAATGGTTTTGCCCAAATCAGGGTTGGCTTTGGGGTTAGCCTCGCCCGCTTTGGCTTGCTGCGTGGCGTAATAGGCGGCGATGTTGTGCATATCGGCTTCGCTCATGTTTTGCACGATGGGTGCCATCACCGCGGAATTGCCGGTTTTGCGCTCGCCTTTTTTGATGTCTAGCATTTGTTTGAAAACATAATCGGCGTGTTGCCCCGCAATTTTGGGATACATGGCGATGGTGCTGTTGCCATCAACCATGTGGCAGCCTGAACAAACCATTGCCGATTGCTTGCCTTTGTTCACATCTGGGGCTGCCGAAGCCAAGCCGCAAGCAGCGAAAATTGCCAACAGAGTTAAACGTTTCATGGGGAAGTGCTCCTGAATTTTTTAATTGTGTAGTGGTTAAAAACCGAGAATCTTTCAAACGTGGTATTCTATACCAAATTCACAAATCTTTACAGCCATGAACAATCTATTCCAAAACGCTAAATTTTTCACCACCGTAAACCACCTAAAAGACCTGCCCGACACCCCTGCCGAAATCGCTTTTGTGGGGCGCAGCAATGCTGGTAAATCCAGCGCAATCAACACTTTATGCAGCCATACCCGCTTGGCTTATGTTTCCAAAACACCCGGGCGCACGCAACACATCAATTTTTTTGAGCTTGCTAACGGCAATTTTATGGTGGATTTACCTGGCTACGGCTATGCACAAGTGCCCGAAGCCATCCGCGCCCACTGGGTGAAACTGCTGGGCGATTATTTGCAAACGCGCCCGCAGCTGATTGGCTTGGTGTTGATTATGGATATGCGCCATCCGATGAAAGATTTGGACAAGCAAATGCTGGATTTTTTCGCGCTCACTGGTCGCCCTGTGCACATCCTGCTTTCCAAAGCCGATAAATTATCCAAAAACGAGCAAATCAAAACGCTCGCCGCCGTTAAAAAAACCTTGCAACCTTTTATGGAACGCCAGCCTGTTTCGGTGCAACTGTTTTCCAGTCTCAAAAAACAAGGCATAGAAGAAGTGAACAACGTTGCCGCCGCATGGTTTGCCGATTTTCAGGCTGCCGCTGCCATCCCTGCCGCGCCCGATGATGCCAACGCATAATATCCGCAGCCATTTTCAGGCAGCCTGAAAATGCTTTAAAATTCGCCCCGTTATTCAACCGCAGCCTGAACCGTTTGGCAGGCTGCCTTTATTATTGATTATTGGAAAGCCCATGAACCCATTATTACAAGACCTATCCGATCGCGGACTCATCGCCCAAACCACCGACATCAACGAACTCTCCAAGCTGTTAGACAGCGAAAAAATCGCGCTCTATTGCGGCTTTGACCCCACCGCCGATAGCTTACACATCGGGCATTTGCTGCCCGTGTTGGTGTTGCGCCGTTTCCAAAACGCAGGGCACACGCCCGTGGCGTTGGTGGGCGGAGCAACGGGCATGATTGGCGATCCCAGCTTCAAAGCCGTAGAACGCAGCCTGAATACGCCCGAAACCGTGGCAAGCTGGGTGGAAAGCATCAAAAACCAGCTCACGCCGTTTTTAAAATTTGACGGCGAAAACCCTGCCATTATGGAAAACAACGCCAATTGGTTCGGCAGCATGAATTGCTTGGATTTCCTGCGCGACATCGGCAAGCACTTTTCCGTGAACGCCATGCTGGCGAAAGAATCGGTGAAACAGCGCATCGAGCGCGAAGACCAAGGCATCTCGTTCACCGAATTTTCCTACGCGCTGCTGCAAGGCTACGACTTTGCCCAGCTCAACCTGCGCCACAACGTGCAACTGGAAATCGGCGGCTCCGACCAATGGGGCAACATCACATGGGGTACGGAAACCACCCGCCGCCTCAACCACAAAACCGTGCACGGCATGACGCTGCCGCTGGTTACCAAAGCCGACGGCACCAAATTCGGCAAAACCGAAGGCGGCGCGGTGTGGCTCAACGCCGCCAAAACCTCGCCCTACCAGTTCTACCAATTCTGGCTCAAAGTGGCCGATGCCGACGTATATAAATTCTTGAAATACTTTACGTTCTTAACCATAGAACAAATTGACGCGATTGAAGCGGCGGATAAAGCCAGCAGCGCCAAGCCCGAAGCGCAACGCATTCTCGCCGAAGAAATGACGCGCTTGATTCACGGCGAAGCCGCGCTGGAAGCCGCACAACGCATCACGCAAAGCCTGTTTTCAGGCGATGAAAGCGGCTTAACCGAGCAAGATTACGCGCAATTAGCGCTGGATGGCTTGCCTGCGCTGCACGTTGCAAATTCAGGCAGCCTGAATGTGGTGGAAGCCTTGGTGCAAGCGGGCTTGGCTAAATCCAACAAAGAAGCGCGCGGCTTTGTGCAAAGCAATGCGGTGTTGATTAACGGCAGCCCTGTGGTTGCCAATAATCCCAATCACGCCGCCGAAAAACCCGATGATTTGTATCTGCTCACCGCTGAACACAAACGCTTTGGCAAATATACAATTGTGAAACGCGGCAAGCGCAACCACGCCTTGCTGGTGTGGGTATAAGTGTTGTAAACCAAAGTATTTGCCCCATATAACAGGCAGCCTGAAAGCCGTTTTCCGTTTTAAACCCGCTTTCAGGCTGCCTTATGTTTAGCCTTTTTATCCCATTATGAACTCAACCCTATTCAAACCGCACATCATCCTAATCGCGCTCAACGCCGTTATCTTTATCCTGCAAGAAGCGGGCTTTGATTGGCGCGAGCAAGGCGCGCTATGGCAGCCTGAAAACCCGAATTACCATATCTGGCAATGGTTTAGCCATCTGTTTTTGCACGATAGCCTGATGCACTTGGGCTTTAATATGTTTGCGCTGGGCTCATTTATGCCGCATTTGCTGCGCGTGTGGACGGCGAAACGCGTGTGGGCGCTGTATTTTGCCGCGGGCTTGGCAGGCGCGGCGGCGTATTTGCCGTTTATGGCGAGCTACGGCTCTATGCTGGGCGCATCGGGTGCGGTGTTTGGCGTGCTGGCGGCGTTTTCGGCGGTGTATCCCAAAGCGCCGTTGTCGCTGATATTCGTCCCCGTGCCCGTGCAGGCGCGCTATTTGGTGGGCGGCATGGTGTTATACGAAGTGTTCGCCCAAGTTTCGGGCGTTTCGCTGTTTGGCGACAACATCGCCCACATGGCGCACGGCGGCGGCGCGTTGATGGGCTGGGCGTTTGCATGGCATTGGCAACGGCAAATGCAACGCTAAAAGGCAGCCTGAAACGAGAAAATGCCGTTTCAGGCTGCCTACACCCCGCTCCATCCCCCCCCCCGCCAACAATGTTAAACCCTGTAAAGCAGCCTGAAAACACGCTATAATCGCCCCCGTTTTTCAGCCCATCAAAAGAGACAAAACCATGAATCTCCACATCATTGACCACCCATTGGTTCGCCACAAACTCACCCTGATGCGCGAAGCCGATTGCAGCACGGGCAAATTTCGCACGCTCACCAAAGAACTCGCCCGCTTAATGACCTACGAAGCCACGCGCGATTTTGAAACCGAGCAACACGAAATAGACGGCTGGTGCGGCAAAATCCAAGGCGAGCGCATCAAAGGCAAAACCGTAACCGTTGTGCCCATTTTGCGCGCAGGCTTGGGGATGCTGGATGGCGTGTTAGACCTAATCCCTGGCGCAAAAGTGAGCGTGGTTGGCTTGCAGCGCGACGAAGAAACCTTGCAGCCCGTGTCGTATTTTGAAAAATTGGTGGACAAAATGGATGAACGCCCCGCGCTCATTATTGACCCCATGCTTGCCACCGGCGGCTCCATGGTTGCCACGATAGATTTGCTCAAACAAAAAGGCTGCCGCAACATCAAGGCCCTCGTGCTGGTTGCCGCGCCCGAAGGCGTGAAGGTGGTAAACGAAGCGCATCCCGATGTGAAAATCTACACCGCCGCGCTAGATAGCCATTTAAACGAAGATGGCTACATCATCCCCGGGCTTGGCGATGCGGGCGACAAGATTTTCGGCACAAAACATTAAACCCAGCCCTCAAAGGCAGCCTGAAAACGGCAAATGCTTTTATCCATCGCCCTACCCTGTTTTCAGGCTGCCTTACATCTCTTTAAATTCTCACCACTCAAATAAAGGAATCCACCATGTCATTCCAAGAAAATCTCGCCCAAATGCCCAGCATTGACCATTTAAGCGGCTTAAACGTATGCGATGCTGCGGGCAATGTTGTGCACCATATCCCAGCCGCCGAAGGCAAATTAGGCAGCCTGAAAGTGTATAACGCGCTGGCTGCCGAATTTAACGGCGAGCTAAACCGCTATTCCGCCGAGCAAGGCTTGGCGTGGTTTGATGAACACGTTTTAGACGCGCAAAAAAACGCAGGCAAACATCCCAATATTGACCTGCTGTTTAAAGTGCAAGATGAAAATTTGGAATACACGCTTAAACCCGTAAACAAATAATCCCCCAAAGGCAGCCTGAAAACGGTTTTCCGAGCCCATCTCGCTGCCGATTTCATCATCTCAACCACAACACGGGCGGATTTTTATCCGCCCTTGCCACAAGCGCCCACCATGCCCACAAAGGCAGCCTGAAACCCCATCCACCACCCAGAAAGCGCCCTATGGACATTCTCTTCATCGCCGACCCGCTCGCCAGCTTCAAAACCTACAAAGACACCACCTACGCCATGATGCGCGAAGCCACCAAACGCGGGCACAACATCTTCCACACCCTTGCCGCGCAATTGAGCGTGCAAAACGGCAAAGTCATCGCCCAAGCCAACCGCATCCTGCTTTTGGGCGCGCAAGACGACCATTCAGATGGGCAACCATGGTTTCGCGCATCCGAGCCGCAAAGCATGGATTTAACCGCATTTGGCGCCGTTATCATGCGCACCGATCCGCCGTTTAACCAACAATATTTATACACCACCCAGCTGCTCACCCTTGCCGAGCAACAAGGCGCACGCGTGTTCAACAGCGGGCAAGCCATGCGCGACTACAACGAAAAACTCGCCATCTTGAACTACCCCCAATTCATCTCGCCCACCATCGTAACCACCCGCGCCAGCGACGTGCGCCAATTTCTTGCCCAACACGGCGACATCATCGTCAAACCGCTAGACGGCATGGGCGGCATGGGTATTTTCAGGCTGCGTCAAGACGACCCCAACATCGGCAGCATCCTAGAAACCCTAATGCAGCTAGACAGCCGCACCATCATGGCGCAACGCTACATCCCCGCAATCGTGCACGGCGACAAGCGCATCCTTATCATCGACGGCGAAGTCATCCCCTATGCCCTTGCCCGCATCCCGCAAAACGGCGAAACACGCGGCAACCTTGCCGCAGGCGGGCGCGGCGTGGCGCAAGAACTATCCGAGCGCGACCGCGAAATCGCCCAAACCCTTGCCCCGCAGCTCAAAGCGCACGGCATCTTGTTGGCAGGGCTAGACGTTATCGGCGACTGTCTCACCGAAATCAACGTAACCAGCCCCACAGGCTTCCAAGAAATCATGAAGCAAAAAGATTTTGATGTTGCCGCGAAGTTTATGGATGCAATAGAACGCAACGCAAAGGCAGCCTGAAAATGGATTACTTTGCCCCCGATTATCTTGACCGCCTGCGCCAATATCCCGTTGAGCAAACCCTGCTCGGCAGCGGCGATAGCAGCGATCAAATATTGCTGCGCATTGGCACGCCCAAAACCGCATTGCCACTACCGAGCGACACCGATTTTCCCGACGACGACGGCGAAGCATGGCTCAAACAAGCCTTCGGCATCGCCAACGCCACGATAGACCATTCAGCCTTTCACGGCACTTGGCTGATTATTAGCATATATTATTGATTATGAAACAGTATTTAGACCTACTCCAACACATCCTAGACAACGGCACCAACAAATCCGACCGCACAGGCACAGGCACGCGATCCGTGTTTGGCTACCAAATGCGCTTCAACCTTGCCGATGGTTTTCCCGTGCTCACCACCAAAAAGCTGCATCTCAAATCCATTATCCACGAGCTATTGTGGTTTTTATCGGGCGACACCAACATCCGCTATCTCAAAGAAAACGGTGTGCGCATTTGGGACGAATGGGCAGACGAAAACGGCGACCTAGGGCGCGTGTACGGCGCGCAATGGCGCAGCTGGCGCGGCGCGGGCGGCGAAACCATTGACCAAATCCGCAATCTGGTTGCGCAAATCAAAAGCAATCCCGATAGCCGCAGATTGATTGTGTCCGCATGGAATCCCGCCGAAGTAGACAGCATGGCGCTGCCCCCTTGCCATGCCCTGTTTCAGTTTTACGTTGCCGATGGCAAGCTATCCTGCCAGCTTTACCAGCGCAGCGCCGATGTTTTCCTTGGCGTGCCGTTTAACATCGCCAGCTATGCCCTGCTCACCATGATGCTCGCCCAAGTTTGCGGCTTGCAAGCGGGCGAATTTGTGCACACGCTGGGCGATGCGCATTTGTATAACAACCATTTTGAACAAGCGCATTTGCAGCTCACGCGCGAGCCACGCGCCCTGCCCACCATGCGCATCAACCCCGATGTGCGCGATATTTTTGCGTTTAAATTTGATGATTTTGAATTGCTGAATTACGACCCGCATCCGCATATTAAGGCGCAAGTGTCGGTTTAACGGCACGAGCAACGAAGCGCGATTGAGCAGAATAAAGGCAGCCTGAAAACGGGTAATACAGTTTTCAGGCTGCCTAATTGTTTGCATGGCTAAGTCAAATTTCCATTCTGCGCTTGCCAAGCAGGCGGCAGCTTGGGGGCGTTCAGCGCGGTAAGGGTTTCGCGTTCCACCAAGCGCACGAGTGAATCCAGCGGTAGGTTGTTGTCTTGTCGCCCGAATGGGTCTTCTAACTGCCCGCTAAGCATATCTAGCCCGAGAAACATATACACCAGCCATGCCACCATCAGTGGTGTCCACAGCCCGAGCGCGGCTTCCAGCCCAAAGGGGAGCATGATGCAGAAGCTGTGGATGGCGCGGTGCAGCAGCACGGAATAGGCAAAGGGCACGGGGGTGCTGGCGATGCGGTCGCACCCTGCCTGTATCATGCCGAGGGTGTTGATGTGGGCGGAGAGGTGGGTGTAGCTGATGTCGCTGATTTCTTGTTGGCGGTGGGCTTGAATCAGGTCGTATTGGATGCGTTCTAGCGCGTATTGCGGTGGGTTGATGTGGGTGGCGAAGGCTTCAATTTGGTCGGCTTGCATTTGCCCGTATTCTAGGAATAGCTCGGGGTGGGCGGTTTGGTAGCGCAGGCGGTCGCGCAGTAGGTGGGTGAACACGATGACTTGGCGCAGGATAAGCTCGCGGCGGGCGTTGGGCAGGATTTGGCTTTCGCGGATAAGGTGGCGTTGGGTGGCGATAAGCTGCCCCCAGAGTTTGCGCCCTTCCCACCATCGGTCGTAGGTGGCGTTGTTGCGAAAGCCGAGAAATAGGGAGAGGACGATGCCGAAGATGGTGAAGCCGACTACGGGCGGGGTGGGCAGGTGAAACCAATGGTTGTGCGCGCCGATGCCCAGCAAGAGCGACACGCTCGACAGCAGCAGCACGGCGGGCAGGACTTTGGGGAAGATGGTGCCGCGCCATGCGAACAGCAGGGCGAGGGTGTTGGTTTTTTTGCGGATTATCATGGTGGTTTGTGAAGTGTGGGGTGTTGATTTTATTGAGGCAGCCTGAAAATTAAATTGTGAGCTGCTGATGTGCTGTTTTGGGTTTCAGGCTGCCTTTGGGATAACGGTATCAAATCAAACGGCGTGCGCAGCGAGGCTGCACACCCTACGCGCTTTCTCCGGCAGCCGAACAGGTCGATTCTGATGCCATCAGCAGACGGGACGGGATGCAGGATCTGAATTGGTCGCCATTCATTGCCTATCCTTGCACTTCAATACCTTTACTGCGCAGATTTGCCAAGCATTCGGCAAGGTAATCATCATCGTGTTCGGCATAAATCGGGCTGCCGATAGGTTCTTCCGCCAAATCGGCATATGGCGGGCAAGTGTTGCCGCGATGGTTTTTATCGTGCCATGCGGGATCAGGCCGGTAGCCGCGCCGCTGCATTTCGTCCATGATGAGGACGTGATAGGCATAAAGCAGATAGGGGCTGTGGGTGAAGACGTAGTTCACGGTGGCGTGCGGCCGGCCCCAGCCGTTACCGCGCAGGGCGGCGCATTCTCGGTGTTGGCCGAGCAGTTGGGCACGTGGGAGTTGGGGGATAAGGGTTTGATGCCATAGGCGCATGATGGAGTCTCCGTAAAAAGTGCAGGCTGCTTTTGGGTAATGGAAAAGCAGCCTGCACATCGAAATATGCAGGTTGCCTGTCGTTTCAGCCGTTGAACAGCCAAGGTTGGCTTTGACGGCGCTGCCCAGCAAGAGCGACACACTCGACAGCAGCATGGCGGGCAGGACTTTGGGGAAGATGGTGCCGCCCCATGCGAACAGCAGGGCGAGGGTGTTGATTTTTTTCGGATTATCATGGTGGTTTGTGGAGTGGGAAATGGATTTCAGGCTGCCTTAGTTTGCACACGTTAAGGCAGCCTGAAAAAGTGTTTGCCTGCTTTGCGCCAAGCCTAATCAATGACGGCTGCTTTTGCCGTGGCGGCGCTGATTGCTGCCGTCGGAATAATTGCCGTCTTTGCCGCTGGGGATGCTGCTGGCGTTGGGCGTAAGCTCTCTGCCGTATTCGCGGAACTGCTGCACTTTGCGGTCAAGATTTTCCTTGGCAATTTCGCCGTCCTCACGGTCGTCGTAGCTGCCTTTAAGGCGGCGGATTTGCGCTTCGGGCGAATTTTTATCAATGTCTATGCCTTGCGTGGCGGCGGTGCGGTTCACCAGCGTGCGCACGGCGGGGATTTGATACGCACCAAACAGCGCGATCGCAATCAACACCAGCCAAATCAGGGCTTTAACGTTTTGCGGAATATACATGGCAAATTTCCTTTCTGTTTTCTAATCAACAAGGCTATCGGGCAACAAGCCAGCGCCGTTCCATTTTGCTTTTCAGGCTGCCTTTGCATGGCGCGGATGATGTTTGCCAACCGCGCCCTGCCCTTTTTCAGGCTGCTGCTATGCGGATGGGCGGCTGCGGCGTTTGCGCTTGGGCGCGGTCTAACTGGCGATGCAAGGCGGTGTAACACTCGGGCAGCAGCTCGCGCATCATGCTCAGCTGGCGCGTGAGCACTTGGGCTTGGGTGGTGTGGCTGCCATGCTCGGCATCGGCTTGGCTTTGCAACTGCGCCAATTGTGTATCCAGCGCGTTTAAGGCAGCCTGAAACTCGCTTTCGCTGCTTGTGGTGATGTTTTGCAGAATATGCACGACTTGCTCGGCGGTGGGGTAGAACGTGGCGAGAAATTGTTGCTCGGCGGCGCTGTTGGCTTGGATTTTGTCGCGGTATGCGCCCAGCGCGGAGATGTAGCTAATCAGCGAGTAGTTGATTTTTAGCAGCATAAAGCCGTCTTCCAGCTTATCGCGGTGCTTATCGGTTTCGCTGGACATATCGGACAACACGCTGGATAGCGCGGCGGCTTTGTCGTGGCTGGTGCGGCGGGCGGCGCGATAGGGGATGTCTTCGCGGATACCGTGTTGCAATTCGTCTAACACGGCGGTTAAGTAGCCTGCGTTGCTTTGGATGGCTTCGGTGCTGGTTTTTTCCAGCGAGATGTATTTCCAGTCGGGCCACAGGTAATACACGGCGATGCCCGAAATCAACG
>CAUSAW010000053.1:0-13306 GCA_963529725.1 uncultured Kingella sp.
GAATTAACACGAGAAATGCAAGAAAACCAAAACACTTCTATTTTCCAAGAAAAATTCAAGAATTTCATGTCTCTTGTTAAAGGAAGCACAGAAATATTGGGAGCTATAGCTCCATTTCTCCCAGTTTTAACTGAACTTCTTTAAATAAACAATAAATATTAGAAATCAGGCGTAGGTTGGGTCAAGACTCAACAACCCTTTAAAATTCACAAAACTTGTTGGATTCCCAACCCAAACAACCCAAAAGACCGTCTGAACCTCACCTTTCAGACGACCTCCCCATTTTCAGGCTGCCCTTCCCCAATGCAGCCTGAAATCTTTTCCCCCACTCCAAGCCCCCATCACGCCCGAACGCCTTTACAATACCGCCAAACATTAACCAACCAACCCGGCAGCCTGAAAGCCCTTTTCAGGCTGCCGCCAACGGAAATCCCCATGGACAATCTGATTATCTACAACACCGACGACGGCCAAAGCCATGTTTCCCTGCTGGTGTCCGACGGCGAAGTTTGGCTCACCCAAAGCCAGCTTGCCGAACTTTTTGCCACCTCGGTGCCCAATGTCGCCATGCACATTAAAAATATATTGGAAGACAAAGAGTTAAACGAGAATTCAGTTATTAAGAATTTCTTAATAACTGCCCAAGACGGCAAGCAGTATCTGGTAAAACATTACGCGCTGGATATGATTCTGGCGGTCGGTTTCCGTGTGCGCAGCCCGCGCGGCGTGCAGTTCCGCCGCTGGGCGAATACGCAGTTGCGCGCATATTTGGACAAGGGTTTTGTGCTGGACAAAGAGCGGCTGAAAAATCCGCAGGGGCGTTTCGATTATTTTGACGACCTGCTGGCGGAAATCCGCGAAATCCGCGCCAGCGAAGCGCGGTTTTATCAGAAAGTGCGCGATTTATTTTCTCTTTCCAGCGACTACGACAAAACCGACAAAGCGGCGCAGATGTTTTTTGCCGAAACGCAAAACAAGCTGATTTTCGCCGTTACCCGACAAACGGCGGCGGAACTGGTCTGCGCCCGCGCCAATGCCGCGCTGCCGAATATGGGTTTGACGGCGTGGAAAGGAAAAGTGGTGCGCAAAGGCGATATCGTGGTGGCGAAAAACTATCTCTCTGCCGACGAATTGGACACGCTCAACCGCTTGGTGATGATTTTCCTCGAAAGCGCGGAGCTGCGCGTAAAAAACCGCCAAGACCTGACGCTGGATTTCTGGCGCGGCAATGTGGACAACCTGATCGGTTTCAACGGCTTCCCCGTATTGGCAGACAAAGGCAGCCGCACGCACCGCCAAATGGAGCTGTTCGCCCAAGAGCAATACGCGCGGTTTGACCAAGGCCGTAAAGCCGCCAAACAGGCCACCGACGATGCCGAAGATTTGCGCGAGCTTGAAAGCTGGCAGGCGGCGTTGGAGAAACGGTAAATAGCGGTTTGCAACGGCAGGCAAGCAGAGATTGGCTTGCCCCACCTTTCAGGCTGCCCTTACCCTAAAAGGCAGCCTGAAACCATTTACACCACCCCGCCAGCAACATAAAATCCCCTTTCCCATCAAACAAATAAAGGCAGCCTGAAAATGAACCGCTTCTACCCCCATCCCGTTGTTGCCCGCGAAGGCTGGAGCATCATCGGCACGCTTGCCGCGCTCACACTGTTTGCCTATTTCTACGCCACCAACAGCCCCAAGCTCGCGCTGTGGCTGCTGCTTGCCACGCTGGCGAGTGCGCATCTGTTCCGCGACCGTGTGCGCAATATCCCTATGGATGCCAACGCGCTGCTTTCGCCCGCCGATGGGCGCGTGATTTTGGTGGAAAACGCGCACAATCCGCACACCGAGCAAAACGCGCTCAAAATCAGCATCCGCACCCGCTTTTTCCGCGCCTACGCCATCCGCAGCCCAATTCGTGGCAGCGTGCAAGTGCAGCCAAGCGGCAAGCGCCATATCTTGCACTTGCAAACCAGCCAGCAGCAAGCCGTTACCCTGATTCAAAACAACGGCGCTTGCTATGCGCAAACAGGCAGCCTTGTGCGCGGCGAACGCATTGGTTTTGCGCGTTTTGGCGGGCGCATTGATATGTATTTGCCGCCCGATAGCACGCCCGCCGTTGCCATTGGCGACAGCATCAAAGCCAGTAGCACCATTCTGGCGCAACTGCCTGCCCACCAAACTCAGGCAGCCTGAAAACCAAAAACACGTTTTGCCGACCGCCAAACGTGCTTTTTATTGCGCCAACCGCATTGCCCGTTTTCAGGCTGCCTAAGCGCGTATAATTTTGCTGTTCCCACAGCCCAAAGGAGTTTGCCATGAAAAAATCTGCTTTTTGCGCCGCCGCGTTCGCGCTGTTTTTAACCGCTTGCGCGCAGCCCCATAAATCGCAAATTCAACAGCTTAACGCCCAGCTTGCCGAAAAAGATTTGGCGATTAAGCTCTCCGCCCAGCACAGCGCCGAGCTGGAAAAGCAATACACCGATATGTATTTCCTGCTGGATAGCTTAACGGTGGACAGCTTTAAGGCGAAAGTTGCCAAGGGAGACACGTTTTATGCCTACATCGGCCGCCCCAGTTGCAGCGATTGCAGCGCGTTTGAGCCGATTTTCAAGCGCTATATTCAAAAGCATCGGCTCGGCGGCAAGCTCTATTTTGTGAACGTGCATTTTTTGCAGCAAGACAAGGCGGCTTGGGCGGCGTTTAAGCAGCAATATGGCTTGCTGGGCACGCCCGTGTTGGCAAAATACAGCGGCGGCAAGCAAATCAACAAGCTGGATAAGGAAGAAAAAGGGGGAATGTCGCCGCAGGATATTGAAGCGTGGCTGCGGCTGAATAAGCTGTAAGCCGTAAACACGCAAGGCAGCCTGAAAGCGCGCAGATGGCTTTCAGGCTGCCTTTGCTTTGTGCTACCACGCGCGCTTTTTTCAACCACACACAAAGGGCATCATCATGCAAACGAGTGCGCGTAACCAATTTGAAGGCACCATCAAAAGCATTAAAAACGGCGCGGTAAACAGCGAAATCATCATTGAATTGGCAGGCGGTAAAGAAATCGCCGCGGCGATTACTTGCGAGAGCGTGGACAACCTAGGCTTGGCAGTTGGCAAAAGCGTGCTGGCTTTGGTGAAAGCAGGCAGCGTGCTGCTAGCAACCGACACAGACGGCTACGCCTTTTCGGCGCGCAACCAGCTGCGCGGCACCATCCGCAAAATCAACCAAGGCACGGTGAACGCGGTGGTGGAATTGGATGCCGATGGCTTGGCGGTGAACGCAGGCGTTACGCTGCACAGCGCGCAAGTCCTGCATTTGCAAGAAGGGCAAACGGCTACGGCGTTGTTTAAGGCTTCGGCGGTGGTGTTGGCGGTGAAAAAATAATCGCGCCGTGAAGCTGGAAAAGGCAGCCTGAAAACGGGGTTTAGTAAACCGTTTTCAGGCTGCCTCAATTGGAGCGTCGGCAGCTCGCCGACACATCGGCATCTTCACCGCTTGTGTTTGCATCATCAACTCTTTGGCGACAAGCCATCGCCCTTCCATTTTCAGGCTGCCTTTGGGTTTAGCGATTGAAATCGCTTTTGCCGCCCGATTTATGCAGCAATTGCACATTGCTGATAACGATGTCGTGGCTAAGCGCTTTGGTCATGTCGTACACGGTGAGCGCGGTGGCGGTGGCGGCGGTGAGTGCTTCCATTTCCACGCCTGTTTTGTGGGTTACGGCGACTTCGGCGCGGATGTGCAGGCTATGGTTGTGGTCTTGGTATGCCATGTGGATTTGGCAGCGTTCCAGCATCATCGGGTGGCACAGCGGAATGATGGCGGCGGTGTTTTTGGCGGCCATAATGCCTGCGATGCGGGCGATTTCGGTGATGGTGCCTTTGGCGGTTTGCCCGTGCGCGGCTTGGATTTGCATATACACATCGGCAGGGAAAAACACGCTGGCTTCGGCGATGGCGGTGCGCTGGGTGATGGTTTTGGCGGAAACGTCCACCATGTGGCTGTGTCCGTGTTCGTTGAGATGGGTGATGGGCATGGGGATTCCTTAGGGATGGTTTGGGCTTTGCCTAAGCTGCGTTTTCAGGCTGCCTTTGGGGGCGATGTGCGCCGTTATCAAGGCAGCCTGAAAACGTTTGCGCTGGCTGTTTTATTGCGGATAAAGATTAAGCCGTTCGGCGGCGGCGAGAGCTTGTTCGTATTCTTGCGGCGTGTTGAAGTGGGCGATGTCGTGCCACTCGGCAGGCAGCGGCAGGGTTTGGTGTGGCTGGGCTTTCACAAAATACTGCACGCGCTTGTTGCCTTGTGCCACCGAGTCTTTCAGGCTGCCTGCAACGTGCGCCGACCAATGGGCAAGCAGGGGCAGCATTTGTTCGCCGTCTTGCAGTGCGGTGATGCCTTGCGCGAAAACGGGCGTGTGCTGGGCGCGGTTGAGCTCGGCAATCAACGCTTCGGGCGGAATCAGTGTGTCGCACGAGAGCACATACAGCCCCGCATAGCCTTGCGCTTGCGCTTGGGCGAGCGCGGGGGCAATGGCGGAAAGCGCGCCTTGTTTATCGGGCAGTTGGTCGGGGAGATATTGGGCGGGCGCGGTGTTGGGGTATTGATGATTATCGGCAGCCAGCCAAACGGGGCGATGCGGCGTGGCGTTGGCGATTTGGTGCGCGATTAGGGGCTGATTGCGATAGGGCAACAGGGCTTTGGGGCTGCCCATGCGGCTGCTGTGCCCGCCGCAAAGGATAAGAAGGGGGCTGGGGGTCATGGTTTCAGGCTGCGTTGTTGTTGAGCGAGTGTGTTTTGTGCTTGGTTGATGCGCTGGATAATGCCAAACAGGCAGCAAAAGCAAATAAACGATAACGCATAGTCTGTGTTGTCTAGATAGATAACGATGATTTGCTGCTGGATGGCTTCTGGCGGAATGACGGGCAGCGCGTTGCCTGCGTATTCTATGGCGGCGGCGATGGCTTTGTCGCTTTGGCGTTCCAGCCGCGACGAAACGATGCTAATCAGGCTGGATGCAAGCCATGTTGCCCACCAAGCGCCTAATAGCTTGGGTGGGATGGTTTTGTGGCGTGCAGCTTGGGCGCTGTTGTCTGCGATTTGCTGCATGGTGCGATAGGGTAAGACAAAATTGACTAGCGGGATAAGGTAGCCAGTTACCGACCAATGCGGTTTGTAGCCGATGGGGATGTTGAGCGCGTAGGTGTTGGCGGCGGCGCGATATATCCAGCGGATGATAAGCAGGGTTTCGGCAACCCAAACGATGATGAAAGGAATCATCAATAGGTAGAGCATGGCAAATTGCTGGTCAAAAGCATCTTCGGCGGCAAGGTAGTCAAACTCAGGGTTGGAAAGTTGAGCAAGCACGCCGTTGAGATACGGCAGTTTGTAGTAATTAATCACCATCACCAGCAGCAAGCCGAGAAAATAAGGAACGGCAAGGCGTTTTATCCAGCGTGCGAGATGAGTTTGGTCGTGATAGGCGTAGGTTTTTTGCGGTTTCATGGTTGGGCATCTTATTAGTGGGCGAAAGGCAGCCTGAAACGTGGTTTGCCGTTTCAGGCTGCGTTGTTGTTTGCCAGATTAGGCTGCGGCAGGGTTTGGCGTTCGCCAAGGTAATAGTGTGTTTTCAGGCTGCCTAATGATGCCAAAGGCAGCCTGAAAACGCGTTTACGCCCTATCCCAAGAATTAAACACGCGGGTGAAGCCGCAGGCGTTGATGCGTGGGTCTAATTGGTGGCTGATGATTTTTTCCCATGCCGTGCGGCAGGCGTTGGGCGAGCCAGGCAGGCAGAATATTAGCGTGCGGTTTGCGATGCCAGCGATGGCGCGCGATTGGATGGTGGACATGCCGATTTCTTTGAGCGAGATGGCGCGGAAGAGTTCGCCAAAGCCGTCTATGGTTTTATCAAACAGCAGAGAGACAGCATCGGGCGTGATGTCGCGGTCAAACATGCCTGTGCCGCCTGTTATCAGGATAACTTGGATTGCGGGATTGGCGATGGCAACGGAAACGCGGGCTCGGATGTCGTATAGCTCGTCGCGGCAAAGGTCGCGGGAGTGGAGAATATGTTCGCTTTGTTGCAAGGCTTGGGCAAGGTAGTCGCCGCTGTGGTCTTCTTGTTGGCTGCGGGTGTCGGTTACGGTGAGAACGTGGATGTTTAGGGGGCGGAAGTTTGGGGCTGCCATTTTTTGTTCCTTTATTTGGGTTGGGGATTGGGTTGGATTAGGGCTGCCTGAAAACGGGTTTTGTGCTTTGTAGCAGGCATTCGTTTAAGGCAGCCTGAAAATGGTATCTGTGCTTTGTGGTTGGCGTTGGCTGCAAGATTAGCTGTTTTGGTTTTCAGGCTGCATCAGATGGTTGGGGCAGCCTGAAAACCATTTTGCACACATGAATGAAATCGTGTGCCCAATCAACCGCCCGTCATAGACAAATTAGTAATCAAGCCCACTTTTCTATCGTGCAGATAATGATGCTCTGGCTTGTCTTGAATCAGCTGGGCAAGCTGGGTTTTCAGGCTGCCTACATCGTTGAGATAGGGGCGCAAATCGTGGGCGACGCTGCCAAATAAGCACAGGTGCATTTTGCCTTGGGCGGTGATGCGCAGGCGGTTGCAGTTGGTGCAGAAATCTTTGCTGTATGGGGCGATGATGCCGATGTTGCCAACATAATCGGGGTGGCTGTATTCGCGAGCGGGGCCGGCGTGGGGCTGGCGCGGTTGCAGTTGCCAGCCTTGTTGAATCAGGTTTTGTTCTAGTTGCAGGGCGTTTTGGTGGTGTTGCTGGAAGTAGGCGCTGTTGTCGCCTGTTTGCATGAGTTCTATAAAGCGCAGGGCGATGGGGCGGCTGCGGATGTAATCCAGCGCGTCGTGCAGGGTCTCTTGGGCGTGTTCGCGCAGCAGCAGGGTGTTGATTTTGATGCTGGAAAAGCCTGTGTTGAGAATGGTTTCAATGCTGCGCAGGATGGCTTGGCTTTGGTCTTTGCCTGTGATTTTTTTGAAGGTTTCGGGGTTGAAGCTGTCTAGGCTGATGTTGATTTTGGTGAGCCCTGCGGCGCGGTAGATGGGGAAGTTTTTGTCTAGCCGATGCCCGTTGGTGGTGAGCGCGATGCTTTCAATTTGCGGCTGGGCGCGGATAGCGGCGATGATGTCGGGCAAATCGGCGCGTAGGGTGGGCTCCCCGCCTGTGAGCCGCACTTTGCGTGTGCCGCTTTGAGCAAAGGCAGCGGCGATGGTGTGGATTTCGGGCAGGGTGAGCTCGTCGGGCTTGGCTTTGCCTTGGTAGCCGTTGGGCAGGCAGTAGCTGCATCGGTAGTTGCATAGGTCGGTTATGGAAAGCCGCAGATAGGTGAGGCGGCGGTTGTAGGGGTCTATAAGCGGGGTCATGATGTGTGCCTTTGGTGTGGTTTGGCGGCGGCTTTGTTTTGCTGTTTTCAGGCTGCCTTTGCGGTGGATGATGTTACGCGGTGGCAGTTTTCAGGCTGCCTAATGTTTTTTTGTTATGGATGAATCGTTGTGTTTTGGGTTTTCAGACTGCCTGATTGAATGTGCTAACAGCAGCCTGAAAACAAGTTTGCCAAATTGGCGAACGGCTATGCCGCAAAATTCATGTTTACAAAAACGCTTCATGCAACGGCTGCACGGTTACCCATTCCCCTGCCGCCAAGTCGCCGCTCTCTTGCGGCAAAATCATATAAGCATTGGCTTGGCTCACGCCGAGAATGCGGTGCGAATCTTGTTTACCTGTTGGCGTGGCTTGCCATGTGCCGTCGCTGTTTTGGCTGATGATGGCGCGTTGAATATCGGCGCGTCCTGCGGCTTTTTTCACATTGCGGGTTAAGGCAGCCTGAAAACGCAAGGGCTGCGGAATCGGTGTTGCGCCCGCAATCTGCCAAAGCGCGGCGCGGATAAACAAATCAAAGCCCACATAGCCCGACACGGGGTTGCCCGGCAATCCAAAATACCACGCGCTGCCCAGCTGCCCAAACACAAACGGCTTGCCTGGTTTCATGGCAACTTTGTAGTGATGAATCGTGCCCACTTGGGCAACGGCTTGGCGCAAATAATCATAATCGCCCACCGATACGCCGCCCGATGTAATCACCACATCGCTTTGCTCGGCGGCTTGGTGCAGCTTTTGCACGGTGGCATCTAGGTTATCGGGCAGCTTGCCCAAATCCACGATGTCGGCGGGGCAATCGCGCAGTTTGCTGTGCAACATCGGGCGATTGCTGTCGTAGATTTGGTGGGCGGCGATGGGGTTGCCCGCTTCCACCAGCTCGTTGCCTGTGGATAGGATGCCGATGCGCAGCTTGCGTTGAACGGCAACGCTGCCAATGCCTTGCGCGGCAAGCACCATAATATCGGCGTGGCGCAAGATGCGTCCTGCGGCAAAAAGGGTTTGCCCTGCTTGGATTTCTTCGCCTGCATAGCGGATGTTGGCGGCAGCGGGCGCGTCTTGTTGCAACACAATATGGTCGCCATCGCGGATAACGTTTTCTTGGATGATAACGGTGGTGCAACAAGCGGGAACGGTTGCGCCCGTCATAATGCGGATGCACTCGCCCGCTTTCAGGCTGCCTGAAAAGGCATTGCCTGCGGCGGATTCGCCGACGATTTTCAGGCTGCTTTGCGCAGGCGCGGCTTGGGCAAGCGCGTAGCCATCCATCGCGGAAACATTGCTGCTGGGGATAGACACAGGCGCGACAATATCTTCTGCCAACACGCACCCTGCAGCTTGGGCAAGCGGCAGCGTTTCGCTAGCAAGCGGCAGTGGACGTTGAGCGATGTGGTTTTGGATGATGGTTTGCAGCTCGGCGATGGAGGTAAGCGACATGGCTAGCTTTCGTTTTAATGTGTAAGGTTTTGTTAGGATTATAGTGGTTATGGCGGATGGGCGGGGTAGTTATTTTGGGGGATTTTTGTAAAGGGTTTGCCGCCCATTGTGTAAACCAAAAGGCAGCCTGAAAAGCCCAATTTTGCTTTTCAGGCTGCCTTTGGCGTGAATACAGATTCTTACTACTTAATCAAGCGCAGCGCAAACGGATAGCGGTATGCCGTGCCTTTGCTGGCGGCAATGGCGGCAATGATGCACAACACAAAATTGGCAGCCAATACCAGCCAAAACAGCAAAATGCCAATCAGCACAATCATCAACAAGCACGACACAAACACCGCCAGAATCACGGTAATTTGGAAATTCAACGCTTCTTTGGCTTGGTCGCACACAAAATCCTTGCCTGCTTTGTCTTTATTCATCAGCCAAAAAATCAGCGGCGGGATAAAACCGAAAAAGGGAGCCAGCAAATGCGCCAGCATGGCAACGTTTTTATCGTCTTGGCTGATGTCGCTGCTGCCTGTGTAAGGCTGCGATTGGGTGGCATCGCGCAAGGTTTGCTCGGCTTGCTGCAAGGCTTCTTGTGCACCGCTGGGTTGGTTTTCAGGCTGCTTATCCAGGTTGGGTTGGTTAGGGTTTTCCATAACATCTCCTTGTTTACAAAAAATAAAATAGCTTTCAGGCTGCCCTACCCTGCTCTATTGAAGCAGCCTGAAACGGGGTTACCAATGCGTGGTAAACGCTTCCACATCGGTGTTTTTCGGCTCGGCAGGGCAAGGCTTATCCGCCGTGCCAATCATAATCAAGCCGATGATTTTTTCTTGCTCACCGCATTCAAACTCGCGCTGCAACACGGGCGAATTCACCCACAGCCCTGTTATCCAAACATTATCAAAGCCTTGCGCTTGGGCGGCAAGCTGGATGGCATAGGCGGCGCAGGCGGCGCTCATGTGTTGTTCCCATTCGGGTTTGCCTTCTTTGGGGCTGGCAATCACGGCAATCGTCAAGGGCGCGAAATTGCCCACGCGCTCAGCTTTTGCCAAAGTTTTTTCGCCCATATTGAGCGTAATCGCCGTTTCGCGTAAGGCAGCCTGAAAACGCTGCTTGCCCGCCTCGCTTTGGATAACGATAAACCGCCAAGGGGTCAGGTTGCCGTGGTCTGGCACTTGGCTG
This sequence comes from uncultured Kingella sp., assembly GCA_963529725.1. Lineage (GTDB taxonomy): Bacteria > Pseudomonadota > Gammaproteobacteria > Burkholderiales > Neisseriaceae > Kingella_B. The sequence continues at coordinate 9,988 of CAUSAW010000053.1, forward strand.
GCGGCTTGCAAAATGCTGTCCAGTTGCAATTCGTCGGGCGCGGGTTCGCGCAGGCTTTTGTTGGAACGGCGGGTGGTAAGTAGGTCTAGGGTGTCCATATTTTTCCTTTTAAATGATGTGGATGAGAGACGGGATTATACGCGATTGTTTTCAGGCTGCCTTATGGTGCAAAAGGCAGCCTGAAAAGGGTTTGGGGATGGTTGGGTATGGCTTATTCGGTATATCGCGCCAACAGCGTTTCTTGAATGCCCACCTCGTCGCCATCCGCCACAATCCGCGTGTAGCTGCCATCGCCGTGCATTTGCCACGCTTTCACATTGTCGCGCAACGCCAGCAGCAAGCCCTCTTCTATCACGCGCTGTTTGAGCGCGGGCTGCTCAATCGGCGTGCAGGTTTCAATGCGGCTGAAAAAGTTGCGCCCCATCCAATCAGCACTGGAAATAAACACATTTTCTGCGCCGTCGTTGTAAAAATAATAAACCCGCGCGTGTTCCAACAGCCGCCCAATGATGGAGCGTACGCGGATGTTTTCCGACAGCCCCGCCACTTGCGGGCGCAACGCGCACATGCCGCGCACAATCAAATCAATCTGCACCCCCGCCGCGCTGGCGGTATACAACGCCTCAATCACTTGCGGCTCAATCAACGAATTGAGCTTGGCGATAATCCGCGCGGGCTTGCCGTTTTTCGCGTTTTCGGTTTCGCGGGCGATGCTGTCCATAATCATTTTGTGCAGCGTGAACGGGCTTTGGTAGATTTTTTTCAACTTGTTCGCCTGCCCCAAGCCCGTGATTTCCATAAACAATGTGTTGATGTCGCGCGTGATGGCGGTGTTGGCGGTGAGCAAGCCAAAATCGGTGTAAATGCGCGATGTGCCTTGGTGATAATTGCCCGTGCCCAGATGCGCATAGGTTTTCAGGCTGCCTTGTTCGCGGCGAATCACCAACGCCATTTTGGCGTGCACCTTGTAGCCAAACACGCCATAAACCACGTGCGCGCCCGCGTCTTCCAGCTTGGTTGCCCACGACACATTATTTGCCTCGTCAAACCGCGCCATCAATTCCACCACCACGGTTACTTGCTTGCCCGCCAACGCCGCCGCCATCAAGGCGCGCGCCAGCTCCGAATGGCTGCCCGTGCGGTAAATCGTCATCTTAATCGCCACCACATCGGGGTCGTGCGCCGCATCGCGGATAAATTTCACAATCGGCTCAAACGATTGATACGGATGGTGCAGCAAAATATCGCCCTTGGCGATTTCGTCCAGCAGCGAAGCGGCTTTGCGCAAGGCACGGGGATACTGCGGCGTGAACGGCGCAAATTTCAAATCGGGACGGTTCACCATATCGGGCACCGACATCAGCCGCACCAAATTCACAGGCCCTTCCACCTGATACAACTCGTTGCGCGTGAGCTTAAATTGTTCCAGCAAAAATTGGCTAATGTAATCAGGGCATTGGTCGGCAACTTCCAGTCGCACGCCGTCGCCAAAATCGCGGTCGCGCAATTCATTTTGCACTGCCGTGCGCAAGTTGCTCAAATCGTCGTTTTCCACCGTCAAATCGCTATCGCGCGTTAGACGAAATTGATGGCAGCCTTTCACCGTCATGCCGCGAAACAGCTTGTACACATATTCATGCAAAATAGACGACAAAAACACAAAGCCATCTTTGCCATCACAAATGCTTTCAGGCAGCCGAATCGCGCGGGGCAAAATGCGCGGCGCTTGCACGATTGCCATGCCCGAAGCGCGTCCAAACGCATCTTTGCCATCCAATTCCACCACAAAATTCAACGATTTATTCAGCGGGCGCGGAAACGGATGCGACGCATCCAGCCCAATCGGCGTGAGAATCGGCAGCAGCTCGCGGTTGAAATAATCTTCAATCCACTCGCGCTGTTCGTTTGTCCATTGCTTGCGGCGGTAGAACACAATGTTCTCTTCGGCAAGCGCGGGCAGCAATTCTTGATTAAATATTTGATATTGCTCGGCAATAATCGCGTGCGCCTCGCGGGCAACCAGTGCGATGGTTTCGCCGGGCGTTTGCCCCGATTGAAACACTTGCGTGGGGTTGGCGCGTTGCTCGCGGCGCAAATACGCCATGCGCACTTCAAAAAATTCGTCCAGATTGGACGACACGATGCACAAAAAGCGCAGCCGTTCCAGCAAGGGCACGCGCGGGTCTTGCGCTTGCGCCAGCACGCGGCGGTTAAACGCCAACAGCGACAATTCACGACAAAGAATATGAGGAGATTGCGGCATGGTTTATTCCTGGATGTTGGTGTGAATAATGGGTTGGATTATAACGCTTTTTGTGTTTCAGGCTGCCTCAACATTGCGGATTGAGGCAGCCTGAAAATGAGCAAAGCGCGTTTCAGGCTGCACTCAATGGAACGTCGGCGGCTCGCCGACAGCTTGTCAAACAGTCAAACCCTATTGAATACACCCTTCGGCGACAAGCCATCGCCGTTCCATTTTAAGTTTCAGGCTGCCCTAACCCACAAGGCAGCCTGAAATCGCTTATTCAAAACATCGCTCATACAACGGCAACAACGCCTGCACCTGCGTCACAATCCAATCCACGCTCGCCACGCCATCCAAATCATCGCGCTCAACGTGTTTGCCAATGCAGAAAAAATCATCCGCATCACGCAGCGCCAAAGCGTTTTCAGGCTGCCTATTGAGCGGCGCATAATCCGCATACTCATTCTCGCTGCCGTGCCACACATCAAATTCGCCAAACGCGCCCACATCCAAATCATCCAGCCATTGATTGTATTGCGGCAGCGCAATCGTGGAGCGCTCTGCCTTGTAGCAATGCCAATCCAGCGACACCGTCAAGCGGCGGCGGTTCAACAAAATAGACAAAATCGCCGCATCGTTGGCGTGCTTGGCGTATTTAAAAAACGCAAAAAAATGCGCCCGCACCTGCCAACCATTGCACCAACGCTCAATATGCGGCGGCGCAAACTGCGGATTTTCAAGCGCCAAGCGCGCTGCCACTTGCTCAATCACGCTGCGCCAATCCTGCCACGCCGCCTTGTAATCCGCTTTGAGCGGCTCAATCGTTTCGGGCGCGTATTTTTTCAACTGCGCAAATTGGAAAAACGGACGGTTAAACAAATCACAATGGCGCGAAGTCAACATAAATCATCCTTTCAGGCAGCCTGAAAACCCTAAACCGCCAGCGATGGTTACTTTTAATAAATAAAACGAACATAACAAAAAACCGCATTAAACAATGCGGTTTGGTCGTTTGAATGAATGGGGTGGCTGATGGGGCTCGAACCCACGACAACCGGAATCACAATCCGGGGC
>CAUSAW010000054.1:0-13035 GCA_963529725.1 uncultured Kingella sp.
GCAGGCTTATTTTTCTCAACCTGTTGTGTAAACAACGCGGTTAATTTCTACACCTTGTTGCATTGGGCAAAGGCAGCCTGAAAGCTCTGTTGGATGACAAAAACGGATGCCGCGCTACACCTTCAAACTCGCTTCAAAATGTTCCAACATCGCCAATTCAAACGCGCTAAATCCCGCCTGCTCCCGCGCTTCCAGATTAACGTGCCCACGAAAAATAAACATATCGTAGCGGCGCAGCAGGCGGCGAAACAGCTCTTGCGGGTCAAGATTGCGCTCGCGGCAAAGGTGCTGATACCAATGGTTGCCAAAGCGCACATGCCCCACTTCGTCGCGATAAATAATATCCAGCACCGCGCAGGTTTCTTCATCGCCGCGCTGCGCCACTTTGGCGCGAATGGCTGGGGTAACATCCAGCCCACGCGCTTCCAACACGCGCGGCACCAACGCCATCCGCAGCAAAGGGTCATACGCCGTTTTGTATGCCATGTCCCATAAATGCGCGTGCGCGGCGAAATCGCCGTAGTCGTAGCCATGCGCGTTTAGCCGTGCGCGCATCAGCGCAAAATGTTCGCATTCTTCCTTTGCCACTTGCAGCCAGTTTTCGGCAAACGGCGCAGGCAGCGTGCGAAAGCGATACGCCGCATCCAGCGCAAGGTTAATCGCGTTAAATTCAATGTGCGCAATCGCGTGTAACATCGCTGCGTAGCCTTCGGCGGTGCTGGTTTTGCGCTTGTCCACCGCCGTGGCAGGCACAAGCTCAGGGCGCACGGGGCGGCCTGCAATCTGAATATCCCGCACAGGGCTGTCGTTCACGATTTTCAGGCTGCCTGCTTGATATTGTTGATACAACGCCAGCGTTTGTTCGCATTTGCGCGTGGGGTCGGTTTCGCGCAGAGCGTGTTCCAGTTGCGTATAAAAATGAGCCATGATTTAAAATTGGGTAAACCAAAATGAATTTTGTTGTTTGGGTTGAATGGGTTATCGCACATCATGCATTTTACACAGCGCGAAAGGCTTTTCAGGCTGCCTGAAAGTATCTAATATCCGCACTGCTTGTTAGAACCTGCAAATTGAATGCAGGTTCTTGTATTGTAACGCAACTACTATAAGGACTAAATGATGAAAACTTGGAAAACCCTATTTGCCGCTGCCTTGTTTACCGCGTTTGCCGCCCAAGCCCAAGCGGGCGCAATTGATGCGCTGAAAAAGTTTAACGACGATGCAGACGGCATCAGCGGCTCGTTCACGCAAACCGTGCGCAGCAAAAAGAAAACGCAAACCAGCTCGGGCAGCTTCAAAATTCTGCGGCCCGGCTTATTCCGCTGGGAATACACCAAGCCGTATCAGCAAACCATTGTGGGCGATGGTAAAACCATTTGGCTGTATGATGTTGAATTAAAACAAGTTACCAAATCCAACCAAAACCAAGCCATCGGCGACAGCCCCGCTGCCATTTTGTCCAACAAAACCGCGCTGGATGCCAGCTATTCGCTCAAAGAAGACGGCAGCAAAAACGGCGTGGATTATGTGCTCGCCACGCCGAAGAAAAACAACGCGGGCTATCAATTTATCCGCATCGGCTTTAAGGGCGACACGCTGGCGGCGATGGAGCTGAAAGACAGCTTTGGCAATCAAACCAGCATCAGCTTTGGCGGCGTGGACACCAACGCCAATTTATCGCGCGGCGCGTTCATGTTTACCCCGCCCAAAGGCGTGGATGTGTTGAGCCAATAATTTGTAATTTGTGTTTTCAGGCTGCCTATGGATGGATGAATAGGCAGCCTGAAAATTATTTTGCGCCATCCAACGGCGGATTGCATCATGCGGCGGAAACAAAGCTACGCGGTTTGCCAATATGTCGGCAAGCCGCCGATGCGCCATTTCAGGCTGCCTATTACACCCAAATAGGCAGCCTGAAAACCATCCTACCGCCGCAAAACCTTTATAATCGCGTTTTCTGTTTACACGATTGCACGCTATGAAATGGTTTTCCCGCTCCGCCGTTATCCTGAAAACGCTGTATCGCTATGGTTTAGCGGATATGGTTACGCCGCATATTCGCCTGCGTTGGTTGCAAAAACTGGCGTTGCGCCTGCCCAAATCGCAGCAGTTTGCCGCTGAGTCTTTGCCCGTGCGGCTGCGGCTGGCTCTGGAAAGCCTAGGGCCAATTTTTGTGAAGCTGGGGCAGGTGCTTTCCACCCGCCCCGATTTGCTGCCGCCTGATTACGCGGCAGAATTGGCAAGGTTGCAGGATAAAGTGCCGCCGTTTGCCGCAGCGTTGTCGCGCCAGCAAATTGAAGCATCGCTGGGGCGGCGGATTGATGAATTGTATGCAGAATTTGGCGACGAGCCTGTGGCAAGCGCGTCCATTGCGCAGGTGCATCGGGCGCGGCTGTTTAGCGGCGAAGCGGTGGCGGTGAAGGTGTTGCGCCCCAATTTGCTGGGCGTGATTGAGCAAGATTTGGCGTTGATGCGCTTTGGCGCAACATGGATTGAGCGCGTGTTTGCCGATGGCAAGCGGTTGAAGCCGCGCGAAGTGGTGGCGGAGTTTGACAAATATCTGCACGACGAACTGGATTTGATGCGCGAAGCGGCAAACGCCAGCCAGCTTGGGCGGCAGTTTGCGGGCAGCGATAAATTGATTGTGCCGCAAGTGTTTTTTGATTATTGCAGCCGCGAAGTGCTGACGATTGAATGGATGGACGGCACGCCGATTTCAGAAATAGGCAGCCTGAAAGCGCAAGGAATTGATTTAAAACAACTGGCGCGTTATGGCGTGGAGATTTTTTTCACACAGGTGTTTAGCCACGGCTTTTTCCACGCCGATATGCACCCTGGTAATATTTTGGTGGCGGCGGATGGGCGGTATATTGCGCTGGATTTTGGCATCGTGGGCAGCTTGACGGATTACGACAAGCGGTATTTGGCGATTAACTTTTTGGCGTTTTTCAACCGCGATTATCACCGCGTGGCAACGGCGCACATTGAAAGCGGCTGGGTGCCGCCTGATACGCGGGCGGAAGATTTGGAAGCAGCGGTGCGCACGGTGTGCGAGCCGATTTTTAACAAGCCGCTGTCGCAGATTTCGTTTGGCATGGTGTTGATGCGCCTGTTTGAAACCAGCCGCCGTTTTAATGTGGAAATTCAGCCCCAGCTCGTGTTGCTGCAAAAAACGCTGTTAAACATTGAAGGCTTGGGGCGGCAGCTAGACCCCGATTTGGACTTATGGAAAACGGCGAAACCGTTTTTGGTGAAATGGATGGACAGTCAAATTGGCGTGCGCGCACTGCTGAAAAATTTGAAAGACGAAGCCCCCGATTGGGCGGAAATCCTGCCCAGCCTGCCGCGCAAAGTCGCCGCGCTGGTGGACGAGAAAAAACACGATGAAATGCGGCAGGCAACGCTGCATTTGATTCACAGCCAGCGGCGGCAGAATTTTTGGCTGGGGGTGATTGCGCTGGTGTTGGTGTTGATGTTGCTGTTTAAGTGATGGAGGTGGTTGAGGCAGCCTGAAAATGTGTTGAGATGCGTTTTCAGGCTGCCTTTATGTGTGCAGAATGAGGCAGCCTGAAAATGGGGCTTGACGGGGTTATACGGGCTCGGCTTCGGCTGTGCTGCTGATTTCTTCGCTTGCGCCAAACAGCTCGGGGATTTCGGGCAAAATCAGTTCGCCCAATTCGGTGAGTGGGGGCAATTCGGCTAGGCTGGAAAGTTGCAAGTCGCTGAGAAATTGCTCGGTGGTTGCCCATAGGGATGGTTTGCCGATGCTGTCGCGCTGCCCGATGATTTCTATCCAGCCGCGCTCTTGCAGGGTTTGCATCACGTTTTGCGACACGCTCACGCCGCGGATGTTTTCAATGTCGCCACGGGTTACGGGCTGCTGGTAGGCGATGATGGCAAGCGTTTCCATCACGGCGCGGGAGTAGCGTGGGGTGCGCGTGTCGTTCAGGCTGCCTAATTGCTCGTATGCGGCGGGGGCGATTTGGAAGCGCCAACCTTCGGCGCTGTGCACCAATTGCAGCGCGCGGTTTTGCCAACGGGCTTTCAGGCTGCCTAATACGTCTATCAGTTTATCGGACGAGAGTGGCGGGGTGCAGAGTTCGCGCATGGTTTTTTCGCTGAGTGGCTCGGCTTGGGTGAGCAGGGCGGCTTCTATTAGGGATTCGGGAGTCATGGTGGATGGGGTGTGGATTGTGTTGGGTTTTGGGCTTCGCAGAAGTCTGTGAACTTGCTTTCAGGCTGCCTTTGCCTTCTGCGCACTTATTCAAACCAATGCCGCTTTTTGCGCGTGCGGAATGTCCAGGTTTCGGTGTGCTGTTCGCCGTTTTGGCTGTAAACAAATTGGGCAGTGTATTCGGTGTCGTATTCCAGTGGTTTGCGTGGGAATAGGGCGAATTCGTTGGTTTGCAGCTGGCGATTGCGATCGTTGGCGGCGGTGAGAATGATGGGATTGGCGATTTCGCCTTTGCTGCTGCGCAGGGTGAAGCTGCGTAGGGTGATGGGTTCTTGGTTGCCGTAAAAGGCGATGCTAATGGGGTTGCCTACGGTGTCGCGCGTGGGCATGGGGTTGGGGTTTTCTTTGCCGTCGTAGCTGGGGTCTATGTTGCTGCCGATGGGAAATTTGACGGGTTCAAGGTGTTCATGGGGCAAGTCGTCGAGGGGTATGGCGATTTTGTCGCCGTTGCACGGCATGGTGAGCAAATAGCGCCCTCGGTTGTGGGCGAGCTGCTCGGCTTGGGCGCACAGTTCGCGGTCGCGGCTGCTGCCTTGCTCAATCACGAATGCGTTGTATTTGCCGCGCACCCATGCGGCGCCTGCTTCGTCGTGGGTGGGCGTGAGCAGGGCAAGGCGGTGGTATAGCGCAGTCATTAGGCTGTCGGTGCTGGCTCTGCCTGAGCGGGCGAAATTGCTGATGGTAAGGTTTTCGGCAACGCCTGCGCTGTATCCTGCTGCAGCGGCGCGGGCTTGGGGCTCGGCGCCCGTGTAATGCGGATTGCTGCGCTTGGTTTCATCGTGTCCTTCTGGGTCGCGGCTAAGGTAGTTGGCATGGTTTTGCGCGGCTTTTTGCAGCTGGGGATTGGGTGCGAGCGGCGATAAGCCTGCTTGTTTGCGCCAATGGTTCAGGCGATCTAGCCCTGCTTTGGCTTCTTTTTCGGGGTTATAACGAATTTGCGAGAAATAGCCCATGCCCAGCAATAGGGCGGCAAGGGGAAGCCAAAAATAGACGATGCGGCGGAGTACGGGATTGTGCATGATGGTGTTTGCAGGCAGCCTGAAAATGAGTTTGCGCGCTTGTGCGAAGCGAAAAGGGTTTTCAGGCTGCCTTTGGCGTGTCGTTTAACAAAATAAGTTGTTCGTCGTCCAAATGGTGCGCCCATTCGCGCAACAGCAGTAGAACGGCGCAGAACTCGGTGGTTGGTGGCAACGGCGGTAGGCTGTTTTGCGGGCGATAGCCTGCGACAACGGCAAAGGCGTGTTCCAACGTGTCTCGCGTGATGATTGCGCCGCTGGGATGCGGCTGCTGCGGCAAGGCAAGCAAGACTGCCGCGCCTTGAACGGCAAGCAATTCGGTGTTTTGCCGCCAATCGCGCAGGGGATAGAGCGCGTCTTCTATGGTTTGGATGGCGTTTTCCCATGCGTATTCGCTGGGCGGATAGTGCGCGAGCTGCTGTTGAATTTGCGACAACGTGAGCGCGATGTTGTGGCTGGCGTTGGGTGTGGCGAGCGTGATGGGGCTGGCGGTTAGGTTTAGGGTTTTCATGTGTGTGCTGCGGCGGGGCGTTTTAACGGCGTTGAAGCCTGCGGCTTTCAGGCTGCCTCATTCGTTGTGTTTAGGCAGCCTGAAAACGGGCGAAGCTAAGAACCCGCATCAACAAGCAATAATATGGTTGCGAACACGGGTTCTTATGCGAAACGGCATTTCAGGCTGCCTTTGGGCGCTTATTTGTTTTTATCAATAAACTGCCCGTAGTTCATGATGCGGTCAAAGCGGCGGGTGAGCAAATCGCTTAACTGCATGCCTTGCGCTTGGGTAATTTGTTGTTCTAGCGTGGTTTTCACCGTTTTCATCAGCTCGGGATAATTGCGATGCGCGCCGCCCAAAGGTTCGTTGATGATGTTGTCCACCAAGCCCAGTTTCAGCAGGCGATCGGCGGTGATGCCCAGCGCAGCAGCGGCTTCGGGTGCTTTTTCGGCGGTTTTCCACAAAATAGATGCGCAGCCTTCGGGCGAAATCACGGAATAGGTGGAATATTGCAGCATATTGATGTAATCGCCCACGGCAATCGCCAGCGCGCCACCCGATCCGCCTTCGCCGATAATCGTGCAGATAACGGGCACGCGCAATTTGGTTAATTCGTACAGATTTTTGCCTATGGCTTCGGATTGGTTGCGCTCTTCCGCACCGATGCCAGGATACGCGCCAGGGGTGTCCACAAAGGTGAGCACGGGCATTCTGAATTTTTCGGCAAGGTGCATCAGGCGCAAGGCTTTGCGATAGCCTTCGGGGCGGGGCATGCCGAAATTGCGGTGCAGTTTTTCTTTGGTGTCGCGCCCTTTTTGATGCCCAATCACCACCACGCTGTGCCCATTAAAGCGGGCAACGCCGCCGATGATGGCGTGATCATCCGCATAATGGCGGTCGCCGTGCAGCTCTTGAAAATCGGTGCACAGCGCGTCAATGTAGTCTTGCGTGTAGGGGCGTTGCGGATGGCGCGAGATTTGCGAGATTTGTGCGGGGGTGAGCTTGGCGAAGATGGATTTGGTTAAATCGGCGGCTTTTTTCTGCAAACGTTTGATTTCATCGGAAATATCCACGGCGGAATCGCCTTGCACTAGGCGTAGTTCTTCAATTTTGTTGTTCAGCTCGGCGATGGGTTGTTCAAAATCTAGATAGATGGGTTTCATGGCTTCGTCTCGCAAAAATAGGGGTGGTGTGTTTGCTCTATCGCTTAATAATCAATATGATGCGAGCGATAGCGCGAAATGGGTCGCAAAAAATGGCTGAATGATACGCTATCGGTTTGGTTTTTGCACGGGTTTGTGCGGCGCGGCTTTGTTTTGTTTCAGGCTGCCTGAAAACGGCTTTGCGAGTAAAATGCGCGTTTTTGTTTTTCAGGCTGCCTTTGTTGCCTATTTAAGGCAGCCTGAAACCTTGTTTTGAGTAAAACCGATGAATAACCAAAACCTCATTGGCGTGTTTGATTCGGGCGTGGGCGGATTAACCGTTGTTCGCGCCTTGATGGAACGCTTGCCCAACGAAAACATCATCTATTTTGGCGACACCGCGCGCGTGCCCTATGGCGTGAAATCGCGCTCCACCATTGAAACCTTTACCGCACAAATCGTGGATTTTTTGCTGCAAAATCAAGTTAAAGCCTTGGTGATTGCGTGTAACACGATTGCGGCAGTGGCGCATCAGCGCGTGCAGCAGATGGCAGGCAATATGCCTGTGTTAAGCGTGATTGAAGCGGGCGCACAAGCCGCGCTGTCCACCACGCGCAATGGTCATATTGGCGTAATCGCCACCAGCACCACGGTAAACAGCAATGCCTATGCCCGCGCCATCAGCGCTCACAACAGCGACACGCGCATTTTGTCGCAAGCCGCGCCCTTGCTGGTGCCGCTGGTGGAAGAAGGCTGGCTGGAACACGAAGTAACGCGACTCACCGTGCGCGAATATTTGCGCCCCTTGCTGGCGGATAAAATTGACACGCTGATTTTGGGCTGCACGCATTTTCCGCTGTTGAAGCCGCTTATTCAGCAAGAAGCACCTCATATTGAGCTGGTGGACAGCTCCACCACCACCGCCGAAGCCACCGCGCAAGCGCTTGCCGCTGCCAATTTGTTGAACACGCAAACCGCCGCGCCTGATTACCGCTTTTATGTGTCGGATATTCCGCTGCGCTTTCAAACGATTGGCGAGCGATTTTTGGGGCGGAGTTTGGAGCAGATTGAGATGTTGCGGCTGGGGTAGGGGGGCGATGGTACTCAACATTTATTGCGTTGAAATATTGGCTAACTAGAAAACTTCTGCGGCAGCCTGAAAACTCTATTTCATGTGTTTTCAGGTTGCCTTTTGTGGCTTTATAGGCAGCCTGAAATGGGGATGGAGCGGCGACGGCTCGTCGCTAAATGGCTTAAAACAGAGCATAACTGGTTTACCAAAATGCAAGATGTCGGCGAGCCGCCGACGCTCCATTGGGGATGGTTTTCAGGCTGCCTTTGTTTACAGGATAAGGCAGCCTGAAAATGGAATAGCTGCGTTTGACTATACGACGCGGTATGGGCAGCAGTCCCAAACATTTGTGATAGATTAACCAAATGATGCAGCCTGAAAACCCAATCTATCCAAACAAAAAACCGCGCATCTCATCAGTAAACAATTTCATCTTTTCAGCCCGCCTTGCTTGACCGCACGCGCAAAAGCCCCTACAATCCGCGCTCTTTTTGTGAAGCCATCGTCTTCAACTTAATCTTCTTGTTCGCCCAATATTGTTGGGCATTTTTATTAGAACCTGTATTCACCGCCCAGCCGTTTTTCGCGCGGCGCGAATGCAAGACGGTTTTCGGCGCAAAGCTCAGAAAACCAATACTGCAAGCAGCCAAGCAGGTTCTTATGCAAGTTGTCGCCGATGAAACCACTAGCACATGCTAGCGACAACCTGCTGTTCATTCTTTTTGCTCTCTTTCGTTTTTCAGGCTGCCTGAAAACGTCGCAATCAAAATAATCCGCACCCCTGCTTCAAGGCTGCCTGAAAATCGTTAGGCAGAATGTTGTTGTTTTTCAATAGGAAAACCTATGACCATCAAATTCGTCGATTTAAATTTAGACAAAAACATTCTGTCTGCGCTCAAAGCGGCAGGCTATGAAGAGCCCACGCCAATTCAAGTTCAGTCCATCCCCGCTGCCTTGGCAGATCGCGACATCATGGCTTCGGCGCAAACAGGCTCGGGTAAAACCGCCGCATTCTTGTTGCCCAGCTTGCAAAAAATCATCAAACGCAGCGAACAACCGGGCAAAGGCCCGCGCGTGCTGGTGCTCACGCCCACGCGCGAGCTTGCCCAGCAGGTGGAAAAAAACGCCCAGGTTTACGCGCAAAACATGAAATGGGTGCGCACGGTAACGCTGGTGGGTGGGTCGTCTTTTGGGCAACAAATCAAAGCCTTGTCGCGCCCGATTGATATTGTAGTCGCCACGCCAGGGCGCTTGATGGATCACATGCGCAGCGGGCGCATTGATTTTGACCGCTTGGAAGTGCTGGTGTTAGACGAAGCCGATCGCATGCTGGATATGGGCTTTATTGACGACATTGAAACCATTGTTGCCGCCACGCCCGAATCGCGCCAAACGCTGCTGTTTTCCGCCACTTGGGACGGCGCGGTAGGCAAATTGGCGCGCAAGCTCACCAAAAATCCTGAGGTGATTGAAATTGAACGCGCCGAAGCGCAGGGCAAGATTGAAGAGCAGCTTTTGTATTGCGACGATAAAAATCATAAAAACCGCTTGTTGGATCATATTTTGCGCGATGCCAATATGAATCAATGCGTGATTTTCACCGCCACCAAAGCGATGACCGAGCAGCTGGCGGATGAATTGTATGAAAAAGGCTTTGCTGCCAACTGCCTGCACGGCGATATGCCGCAAGGCTGGCGCAATCGCACGCTGATGGATGTGCGCAAGGGACGTTGCAAGATTTTGGTGGCGACAGATGTTGCCGCGCGCGGCATTGATGTGCCCACGATTACGCATGTGATTAACTACGATTTGCCCAAGCAGGCGGAGGATTATGTGCACCGCATCGGGCGCACGGGACGCGCGGGGCGCACGGGGATAGCGGTGAGCTTTGCCGATGCCAAGGAATATATGATGGTGCACAAAATTGAGCGCTACATTAACCGCAAGCTGCCTGAAATCGTGATTGAGGGCATGGAGCCGACGCGTAAACGCAATAAAAACGCCGAGCGCAAGCCCAAGGGCAAAGGTGGCTGGGGCGGCGGCAAGCGTGGCGATGGCGAGCGTTGGGGCGGCAAGAAGTCGTTTGGCGAGAAAAAATCGTTTGGCGGCAAGCGCGAAGGCGGTTTTAAAAAGGATGGTTTTAAGAAAGATGGCTTCAAAAAAGATGGCTTTAAAGCCAAGCCCAAAGGTGGGAAGTTTCGCGATTGATGCGGTAAAACTGTAAAGCCATGCAATCAATAGGCAGCCTGAAAAGAATGAACACGCGGTTCTCTTTTCAGGCTGCCTTTGTTATGCCTGCTGGCTGGGCAAGGGTTACTTGCCTGCGGTGGCGAGTTTTTCTATTGCCAACACAATCGGCGGGCAGTTTTGCTGGTTGATGAATTCGTAGCGCAGGGCGCGGTATTGAGTTTGCGGCAGCTGCTCGGCAAACGCTAGGATGGCGGCGGTTTCGGGCTTGCCTTGTTCATGCCCGTGATACAGCACGGCGATAAGGATGCCGCGCGGTTGCAACAGAGCAAGCGCGGCTTGCAGGGCGGCGATGCTGGTTTCGGCTTGGGTGGTGATGTTGTGATCACCGCGCGGCAGATAGCCCATGTTGAAAATGGCGGCACTGATGGGCTGTTTAACGTGTTGGGCAAGGTGTTGATGCCCTGCGTAGATAAGCTGCACGCGCTCGCTGATGTGGTGTTGCTGCAAGCGATCGGCAGTGGCGGCAAGGGCGCTTTCTTGGATGTCAAACGCGAACACTTTGCCTGTGCTGCCAACCAGTTGGGCGAGCAGCAGGGTGTCGTGTCCGTTGCCTGCGGTGCCGTCTAGCACGGTGTCGCCTGCGTGGATGTGTTGGCGTAGGAGGTCGTGGGCGAAGGGGATTTGGGTGGTAAGGGGCATTTTCAGGCTGCCTTTCTTGGGTTGGGGGAAGGGATGGGTTTTGTTGAAACTCGTTGCGCTGTCTTTCAGGCTGCCTTTTGTGGCTTTATAGGCAGCCTGAAATGGGGATGGAGCGGCGATGGCTTGTCGCCAAATGGCTTGTTAAACAGAGTATGCCTGATTTGCCAAGATGCAAGATGTTGGCGAGCAGCCGATGCTCCATTGGGTTGGTTTTCAGGCTGCCTATTGGGTGTGTGCAATAGGCAGCCTGAAAAGTTTGCGAGTAGATAATAGAGAGATTTAGGGTTCGCAACGGGGGATTGGGCTGCTTATTGGTTGGTTAGACGGCGTTATTTTCGTGCCAACACTTCATCGGCTAATTCCAAATAAGCCTGCGTGCCTTTGGCTTTGGCATCGTATGCCAGCGCGGGCAAGCCGTGGCTGGGGGCTTCGGCAAGGCGCACGTTGCGCGGGATGGTGGTGGCGAATAATTGCGCGCCAAAGTGTTCTTGCAGCTGCGCGCTCACGTCTTGGGCAAGGCGGTTTTGGTTGTTATACAGCGTGCGCACGATGCCGAAGATGCCCAGCTGGGGGTTGATGGCGTTGCGGATTTTGCGCACGGTGGCAACCAAATCGCTGATGCCTTCCAGCGCGTAGTATTCGCACACCATCGGCACGAGCACGCCATCGGCGGCAACCAGCCCGTTGAGCGTGAGCAGGGTGAGCGTGGGCGGGCAGTCAATCAGGATGTAGTCGTAATCATCGGCAACCAGCGCGAGCGCGTTTTTCAGCCGCATTTCGCGGGCGATTTCCTGCACCAACTCCACTTCCGCGCCCGCCAGTTCGCGGTTGGCGGCGAGTAAATCGTAGCCGCCTGCTTGGCTGCGCGTTTTAGCAGCCTGAATATCGGCTTCGCCCAGCAAAACGTGGTACACGCCTTGTTCTATGCTGGTTTTGTCTATGCCGCTGCCAGTGGTGGCGTTGCCTTGCGGGTCTAGGTCTATCAGCAAAACGCGTTGTTTTTTGTGGGCAAGGCTGGCGGCGAGATTGACGGCGGTGGTGGTTTTGCCGACGCCGCCTTTTTGGTTGGCAATGGCGATGATTTTTGCGCTCATGGTTGGTTTCCTTGTGTGGGGCGCAGCAGGACGATGTGGCGTTCTGCGTTGAGTGTGGGAACGTGAACAGGGTCAATTTGATAGGCGGCAACGTTTTCAGGCAGCCTGAAAAGCTCGTCTTGCGGATACTCGCCTTTCATCGCCGCCCAATGCCCGTTTTCGCCCAGCAGATGGCGCGTTAGGCGCACAAAATCCGCCAGTTCGGCAAAGGCGCGGCTGGTAACGATATTGGCTTGATTATCCCGCCAGTCTTCCACGCGGCTGCTGCTGACGGCGGCGTTGTCCAAGCCTAGCTCAATGATGGCTTGGCGCAAAAAGGTGGTTTTTTTGCTGTTGGCATCCACCATCGTAATCCGCAAATCGGGGCGGCAAATGGCGGCAGGAATGGCGGGCATACCGCCGCCGCTGCCTACGTCTATCATGCTTTGGGCGTTTGCCAGATAGGGCAAAATGGTCAAGCTGTCCAAAAGATGGTGGCTGATCATTTGCGCGGGATCGCGCAGGGCGGTGAGATTGTAGGTTTTGTTCCATTTTTGCAGCAGGGCGAGATAATCCAGCAGTTTTTGCTGCTGCGCGGGGGGAATATCCAGCCGCATCTGGGCGATGCCAGCGGCGAGTTGTTCGGAAAACGGGGTCATGGCGCGAGAATAAGGTGAACAATAAGAAGCGCGGATTATAGCATTGTGCGATGCGTTTTCAGGCTGCCTTGTGTGTTGGCAAAGGCAGCCTGAAAACGGGTTGGGGGATTGTGCGAAGCAAAAACGTTTGCTTGCTTGTGCCGATTGCGTTGGATGCCGTTTCAGGCTGCCTGCTGCGTTTTGTTGTGCGTTTTGGTAAACAGGACACGGCTTGCACGCAAGTTGAGACCTTTGCAAAAAAGCCTATCCTTCGACAGCTGAAACCCAAACACAGGTTTTCGGCTGTTTTCGCCCCCAATCACTCCTAATTCTACCCAAATACCCCCTTAATCCTCCCCGGACACCCCATAATCAGGCATCCGGGCCGCCTTTTAGGCTGCAACAGACACACTTAGCCTGTTAGCCGCTTTCAACAGGTTCAAACACATAGCCTTCAGATGGCTTTGCGCACTCACTT
>CAUSAW010000055.1:0-12925 GCA_963529725.1 uncultured Kingella sp.
CTTAAAGTGCTGCGTAGATGGTGTGGTATTTAGGGCTTATCTAGTACAGCCCCTTCTTTTTTCGGAAACAAGCGTGCGCTTGTCCGACGACGCGCGTAGCGTGGCTAGTTCGCACGCGCCGAAAAAAGGATGCGAAGTGAGGGAAGTCTGCGAAGCAGACCTGCACGTCGGGGGCGCCTTTCTTTTGCTTACTTTTCTTTGGCGAAGCAAAGAAAAGTAAGTGCCCCGTCGGCACGAGACGCATGGTTAAAGCTAAACGAATGCTAGCCACAAGGCACTAATCTTGTTTTAGCTTCGCAACTCCGCTGCGCTCCGCAGGCTGCCTATCCTATTTCATTATCCATATTCCACGCATTTCACCCCATGCTAGACATCATCATCCCTTGCTACAACACCGCCCACACCCTACCCCGCGCGGTGCAAAGCTGCCTGAATCAACCCGAAACCGAGCGCATTTGGCTGATTGACGATGCGTCCACCGATCACACTTGGCAAACCATTTTGCAGCTGCAACAACAGTTTCCCAACAAAATCCAAGCGTTCAGGCTGCCTGAAAACGGCGGCGCGGCAATGGCGCGAAACTGGGGCGCGTTGCAAAGCTCTGCGCCGCTGATTGCCTTTTTGGATGCAGACGATGAATACCAACACGGCGCGTTAGCCGCGGCGTGCCTTGCCTTTGAAAAATTTGATTTTTTGGGATTGGTGCGCCTGCGCTTGCAAGCGGTTGGGCTGCCTGAAAAATATCGCCAGCAGCCTGATTTTGCGCGGGCATGGCATGGCGTGCAAATGACGGTGGGCGGCAATACGGTGTTTCGCCGCGTGTTTTTCTTGGCGTGTGGCGGTTTTCCGCGCGATGATTTGTTCCGCCGGTTTGGCGGCGAAGATGGCGCGCTGGGCTTGGCGACGGTGGGCAGCAGCGTGGTGGGCACGTTGTTTGACGACAACGAGCCTGCGGTTTTGCATTATTGGCGCGATGATATTCACGCCGCGCATTTGCTGGATGCGATTTTGTTTAACCAAAACCCGCGCCATGTGGCAGCGCATGATATGCAGCACGCCAACCAAGTTACCCAGCAGATCCAGCAGCAATTAGGCAGCCTGAAAACCATTTTGGCTGCGCCGCAAACGGGAGTGATGCCTTTGCTGGTGAGCCGCGCTGATGCAGCCTGAAAAGCTGTTTGTTTGCTGCGGATGTTGTTTTTCTTTTTTCAGGCTGCCTATTGATGAAGAGTTCGTTTGTTTTGCTGTTGATTGTTTTGCCATTGCTGGCGTTGTTGTTGCTGATTTGGGGGCTGCGACGGCGCAAGCGAAATCCGTTTTTAGCAAAGCATCCCAAGCTGCCTTATCTGCGCCGTCCGTTGATGACGGCAACGGAAATAGATGTGTATATTATTTTGCTGGAAGCGCTGCCCGATTACATGATCTTCAGCCAAGTGCAGGCTTCGCGCGTGTTGGAAGTGCCCAAGAGCCGCGAGACGTATTATTGGTTTAATTTTGTGAGCCGTTTGAGCTATGACTTTGTGATTTGCCGCGCCGATAGCACGCCGATTGCGGTGATTGAAGTGGATGACAGAACCCACGAATTGCCCGAGCGGCAAGAAGCGGATAACCGCAAAAACAAGGCAACGGAAGCGGCGGGCGTGGCGGTGATTCGCTGGCTGGTGGGCGAAACGCCGAGCCATGAGCAGATTACGAAGTTGATTCGACGGATTGATCGGCAGAGTGATTAGCGAGCAGTAAAGGCAGCCTGAAACCATTTAAATGTTTTAGCTTCGCAATTCTGCTTCGCTACGCAGGCTACCTTTTGGGATGGGGCGCGAGTGCCAATGAGTTTGGAGATTGGGCTTTGATGCCTGCCCTGCGGCTGAAAACCCATCACCCAACAAAAAACCGTTTGGCTTGATACCAAACGGTTTTGTTTTGGGGTTGTACTAGAATAAGCGCGTATATCACGCTGGCTTGGCTGGCGGAAAACAGGGGGTCGTAAAAGCCTTTGCTCCATTCGGTGATGAGCACGTTGATTTTTACCACGCCAAAGCCAAGCGACACGAGCACCACTAGGATAAGCTACGAGAGCGGGTTTTTGGCGTTGAGCCAGTAGTCTTGGATGAAATAGTGGAAGTTTTTGAGTAGTTTTTTCATGGGGATTTTGTGGGGTGGGGACGATTTGGGGGAGAAGTGTGGAAATTGGTTTTCAGGCTGCCTATGCCCTGCCCTTTTAAACAACGAGAGCGATTGGGCGCAGATGGCGAGATGGGTTTTAGCTTGGCAGAAACGCATTGCGCTGCTTTTCAGGCTGCCTTTGTTGGTAACAGCAAGCAACGTTAGGCAGCCTGTATAGCAAAGCGGAGTTGCGAAGCTAAAAATAAGTTAGCCAATCAAACCAAGATGTTCAAACAAAATAAACGTGCCGATGCCAATTAACACGATGCCGCCAAACAGCTCGGCGCGTTTGCCGATGATGCCGTCTAACACGCCGCCGAGCTTAATGCCAATCACCGCCATCAGCGTGGTTG
Organism: uncultured Kingella sp.; assembly: GCA_963529725.1. GTDB lineage: Bacteria > Pseudomonadota > Gammaproteobacteria > Burkholderiales > Neisseriaceae > Kingella_B. Next base: position 2,517 of record CAUSAW010000055.1, read on the forward strand.
CCGAGCCGATGGCCAGCGCGGTGAGCCAGATGTTCACATCCCAAAAAGCAAGGCTCACGCCCACAATCATGGAATCTATGCTGGTGGCGATGGCGGTAATCAGCAGCAGCCATTTGGATGGCATGGCATCTTGGGCGGCGCTGTCGTCGTCGGCTTCGGGCGATAGGCTTTCGCGTATCATTTTGCCGCCCAACACCAGCAGCAAACCAAAGGCAATCCAATGGTCAAAGGCTTCTATATAGGGGGCGGCGACGGTTCCTGCGCCGTAGCCAAGCAATGGGGTGATGGTTTCTACGATGCCGAAAGTGAGCGCGATTTGCGCGGCTTGCAGATGGCGGGTTTTGCCGATGCTGGCACCGCGCGCAATGGCGGCGGCAAAGGCATCAGCAGACATGCTGAATGCGAGTAAGGCGGTAGCGAGTGGGTTCATGGTGTTTACGGTATTATTATTTTGGCAAAAGGCGCGGATTATACCGTTTTTTGCGGGGCAGCCTGAAAGCGGCTTGGGCTTTCAGGCTGCCTTTTTTGCGCCTTTGCGTTGGGGATGTTGTTGTGCCTTGCTGGCTTAAATACGCAAGGGGTTTTGCTTGCGAATAGGCAGCCTAAAAATGGGTGGGGCGGTTGTGTATTTCCCTAGCCGCGCAATGGGCAAACAAGGCGGCGCAGCGCTTGGGCTTTTCGGTTTTCAGGCTGCCTTTGGGATGCTGATTAACCGTTAAGCAAACGTTGCCCAAATCATCGGCTTTGTTGGCGCTGGGATTTTGGCGACGAGCCGTCGCCGCTCCATAGGCAGCCTGAAAATGGGGGTATTCGTTTTCAGGCTGCTTTTTTGTGAACAAGCGAAACGGGTTCGGCAAATACTAAGAGCATTTGGCTAACAATCCCGCCAATCATTCGGACAACAAGCAATCAAACAACAAGCCCTGCCGTTTTCAGGCTGCCTATTGTGGCGTGTGATGCGTGCCGTTATCGCCCTTATCAGGGTCGGCAATCAGCACGCGGCGGTTTTGATTGCTCCACAGCAGGCGGGCGGATTGGCGCAGGTTTTCCAGCGCGATGCTGTCGGGCAGTTTTGCCATATTGTTCAGATAGCTGGCGTTGCCAAAATGGCTTTGGCTGAGTATCAGGCGGTTAAGCCATGTTTCGGGGGTTTGCACGCGCTTGCTTTCTTGCTCGGCTAGCTTGGCGCGCAGGGCGGCAACGTGTTTTTCGTTAAGCGTGTTGGGGAAGTTTTGCAACACGCGCTCGCCCAGTTGCCACAAGGCTTCGGCTTTGTCGGGTGTGGTGGCAAAGTGCAGCTCGCTTTCAATGCGGTTGGTTTCAGGGTTGAACGTGGTTTCAAATTTCAGGCTGTACACGCCCAATTGCTTGTCGCGCAGCTCGGCTTTCAATTGCTCGTATGCCAAATCGCGCAGCAGCGATACTTGCGCGGCGGTTTCAGGCTGCCACGGCTGCTCGGTGTAGGCGTAAACGGAAACATCGCTGCGATTCACGTTGTTTGTAGAAAACCGTTTTAGCCTTGCAACTTCGCTTTGCTGCGCAGGCTGCCTATTTTTGTTAAATTTCGTTTATTGTTTACTAAGCCTTGTAAATGGGGCGGGTTTGGCGTATTGTTTGGGCTATTTTTCAGGCTGCTTTTGCACTGCTTTGGTGGCTTAATAGGCAGCCTGAAAACAAGGGCGATGAATCCAAGCGCCCTACCCTTTTTTCAGGCTGCCTCAGCCGCTTCACTTCAACTTCAATCTAAGGAATCCATTATGAGAATAGCCATCCCTAAAGAATCCCTAAAAGGCGAAACCCGCGTTGCTGCTACGCCCGGCACGGTTGCCCAGCTGCAAAAGCTGGGTTTTGAAGTGGCGGTAGAACGCGGCGCAGGCGTGGCAGCTGGCTTAACCGATGCGGCGTTTGAAGAAGCAGGCGCGGTGTTGGTGAACGCCAAAGATGCTTGGTCTGCGCCCTTAATCTATAAAGTGAACGCGCCCAGCGACAAGGAAATCAACCGCTTGCACGAAGGACAAACGCTGGTCAGCTTCCTTTATCCCCGCCAAAACGAAGAATTGGTGCAAAAGCTAAACGATAAAAAAATCAATGTGCTGGCGATGGATATGGTGCCGCGCATTTCGCGCGCGCAGGCTTTGGATGCGCTCTCTTCCATGGCAAACATTTCAGGCTATCGCGCGGTGATTGAAGCGGCAAACGCGTTTGGACGCTTTTTCACAGGGCAGATTACCGCTGCGGGCAAAGTGCCGCCTGCACAAGTGCTGATTATCGGCGCGGGCGTGGCGGGCTTGGCGGCGATTGGCACGGCAAATTCGCTGGGCGCGGTGGTTCGCGCATTTGACACCCGCTTGGAAGTTGCCGAGCAAATTGAATCCATGGGCGGCAAATTCCTTAAATTAGACTTTCCGCAAGAAAGCGGCGGCTCGGGCGATGGCTATGCCAAAGTGATGAGCGAAGAATTTATCGCCGCCGAAATGAAGCTGTTTGCCGAACAAGCGCGCGAAGTGGACATCATCATCACCACCGCCGCCATCCCTGGCAAACCTGCGCCCAAGCTGATTACCGCCGATATGGTTGCCAGCATGAAAGCAGGCTCGGTGATTGTGGACTTGGCGGCGGCAACGGGCGGCAACTGCGAATTAACCAAACCTGGCGAATTGTTCGTTACCGACAACGGCGTGAAAATCATCGGCTACACCGATATGGCAAACCGCTTGGCAGGGCAATCCTCCCAGCTTTATGCCACCAACTTGGTGAACCTGACCAAGCTGCTCTCGCCCAACAAAGACGGCGAAATTGAGCTGAATTTTGACGACGTCATCATCCGCAATATGACGGTTACCCGCGAGGGCGAAATCACCTTCCCGCCGCCAGCCATTCAAGTTTCTGCCGCGCCGCAACAAGCCAAGCAGCCTGAAAAAGCGGTTGCCGCCAAAGCCGAAGCCGAGCCAACGCCTGCATGGAAGCGCATCGCCCCTGCGGCGATTGCGGCGGTGTTGATTTTGTGGGTAGGCGCGGTAGCTCCCGAAGCCTTCTTGCAGCACTTCATCGTGTTCGTGCTCTCTTGCGTGATTGGCTACTATGTGGTTTGGAATGTGAGTCATTCGCTGCACACGCCCCTGATGGCGGTTACCAATGCGATTTCGGGGATTATTGTGGTAGGCGCGCTGTTGCAAATTGGCGCAGGCGGCGTGGTGTCGTTCTTGGCATTTATTGCCGTGCTACTGGCAAGCATCAATATTTTTGGCGGCTTTTTTGTTACGCGCAGAATGTTGAATATGTTTAGAAAAGGGTAAATCGGCGTTTTCGGGCTGCCTTTGGCTTTTCAGGCTGCCGCAAAACCTTAAACCCTCTTGATTACACCTATCCCTCAAATTTCGGAGAACTCAAAAAATGTCCACAGGATTAGTAACCGCAGCTTACATCGTCGCTGCCATCTTATTCATCTTCTCGCTGGCTGGCTTGTCCAAGCAAGAAACCGCCAAGCAGGGCTGTTATTCAGGCATCGCCGGCATGGCGATTGCGCTCGTTGCCACCATTTTTGCCGACAATGTTTCGGGCTTGGGCTGGATTATCCTCGCCATGCTGATTGGCGCGGTGCTGGGCATCTACAAAGCCAAAAAAGTGGAAATGACCGAAATGCCCGAACTCATCGCCTTGCTGCATAGCTTTGTGGGCTTGGCGGCGGTGTTGGTGGGCTTTAACAGCTTTATCGATGCGGGCAACGTTGCCGAAGAAATGCACACCATTCACTTGGTGGAAGTGTTTCTCGGTATCTTTATCGGCGCGGTAACGTTTACTGGCTCGCTGGTCGCCTTTGGCAAATTAAACGGCAAAATCAGCAGTAAGCCTTTGAAACTGCCGCATAAGCATAAATTGAACTTGGCGGCGTTGCTGGTGTCGTTTGTGCTGATGCTGGTGTTTGTGGGCGCCAACGGCAGCTGGTTTGCCCTGATTGTGATGACCGCGATTGCGCTGGCGTTCGGCTGGCATTTGGTGGCTTCCATCGGCGGCGCGGATATGCCTGTGGTGGTGTCTATGCTGAACTCGTATTCAGGCTGGGCAGCCGCTGCTGCGGGCTTTATGCTGTCTAACGATTTGTTGATTGTTACTGGCGCGCTGGTCGGCAGCAGCGGCGCGATTTTGTCTTACATCATGTGCCAAGCGATGAACCGCTCGTTTATTTCTGTGATTGCAGGCGGCTTTGGCACAGACGGCGCGGCTGCGGCATCGGGCAGCGAAGAAGTGGGCGAATACCGCGAAGTTTCGCCCGCGCAGGTGGCTGAAATGCTCAAAGGCGCAGGCAGCGTCATCATCACCCCCGGCTACGGCATGGCGGTGGCGCAGGCGCAATATCCCGTTGCCGAGATTACCGATTTGCTGCGTAAACAAGGCGTGAACGTGCGCTTTGGCATTCACCCTGTGGCTGGGCGTTTGCCTGGGCACATGAATGTGCTGCTCGCCGAAGCGAAAGTGCCCTACGACATCGTGTTGGAAATGGACGAAATCAACGAAGACTTCCCCGAAACCGATGTGGTGCTGGTCATCGGCGCGAACGATACGGTGAACCCTGCCGCGCAAACCGACCCCAATTCGCCCATCGCGGGGATGCCTGTGCTGGAAGTGTGGAAAGCGAAAGAAGTGGTGGTGTTCAAGCGTTCTATGAACACGGGCTACGCGGGCGTGCAAAACCCGCTGTTCTTCAACGAAAACACGGTGATGTGCTTCGGCGATGCCAAAGGCACGGTGGATGAGATTTTGGCGGAATTGAAGAAATAGTTTGTTGAATTTGCTGAAATGAATAAGCAGCCTGAAAATGGAAATAGTCGTTTTCAGGCTGCCTTTTTGTGTGGAATGGGGATAGGTGCGATTGCCTGTTGTTGCCATGATTGATGCAGCCTGAAAACGTATTTAGCGGTTGTTGTTGCTTCGCAGAAATTCGCTTCGCTCGTTTTCAGGCTGCCTCAGTAAACCGTAGGGTGGGCAACTTGCTTGCCCACCTTGGTTCATAACATTTGGTAGGCAACCAGTTGCCCACCCTACCATTTGACGTTTCAGGCTGCCTTTATTTGCTTTAAAATCGCGTCTTTACTCACTCTCATGCTGCCCCATCTCTTGTTCACAAGGAATCCCCCTAATGCTCACCGCCCAAAATCTCAATTTCCATTACGACAGCCGCCAAGTGCTGCACAACATCAACGTAGAGCTGCCCAATGGCAGCATCACAGGCTTAATCGGGCCCAACGGCGCGGGCAAATCCACGCTGATGCGCTGCATGGCGGGGCTGGAATGCCCCAGCAGTGGCGAAGTGTACCTAAACGGCAAGCACATTTTGGCGAACCCACGCGAAAGTTTCGCCCAGCTTGGCTATCTGCCCGACATCTTCGGCTTGCCCGAAGGCTTATCCGTTATCCAATGCTTAACCTATGCGGCAAAATCGCGCGGCGTATCCGATGGCGATTTGGCGCACGCGCTGGGCAGCACGGTGCAGCTTTTGGGGCTGTCGGACAAGCTGTATAGCCGCGTGAGCAATTTGTCGCGCGGGCAAAAGCAGCGCGTGGGCATTGGGCAAGTCATCATCCATCGCCCCAAATTTTTGCTGCTGGACGAGCCGGCCAGCGGGCTAGACCCCGAGGCGCGGCACGAACTGTCGCTTTTGCTGTTGCAACTGCAACGCGATGGGATGACGATTTTGGTGTCCAGCCATATTTTGTCGGAGCTGGACGAATATTGCAGCCATATGCTCGTCATCAAACAGGGGCAGATGCAGGCATTCCAAGCCCTGCACGATGAAAGGCAGCCTGAAACGCAAACCGTGCGCCTGCGTTTTGCCGATAGCGCAGCAGCGGATTGGGCGGCGGCGGTGCGCGAATTGCCTGCGGTGCAATCAGTAAACGTAAGCGCGGCGGGCGATGCGTTGCAAGTGATGCTGCCTGCGGGCGATGCGGCGGGCGCGGCGTTGTTGCGCGAATTGGTGCAACGCGAATTGCCCGTGTGCGCGCTGGAACGGGTGCGCACATCGTTGTTGGAAAGCTATCAAAACACGTTGAATATTCAAAGGGATAAACCATGAACACGCCAAACATCAAAACGCCCAAAATTTGGGTGAACGCCGAATTTCAACGCCTGCTGTGGCTCAATTTAAGCTGGGGCATGATAGCGGGCGTGGCGATTATTTACGCGCTGTTTGCCTTTGCCAAATACGAATACCGCGATTGGCACGACCATTTGGCAAGCATTGGCGGCATAGGCTTAATGCTTTCTGCCATCGCAGGCTTTGTGTTGGTGGAACGCAGCCTGAAAAACGATATTGCCGCCAACGCCTTTGACCAGCTGCGGATGTCGGCATTATCGCCCTGGCAAATGACGTATTCGCGCATCATCGCCGCGCCCACCGTGGCTTGGGCGGGGTTTGTTATCGGCTGGCTGATGGTGGGCTACGGCGTATTTTTAGACAACCATCGCAGCACAACGGCTGCCGAAGCGGTGTGTTTGCTGCTGATGATGCCGTTTGCTGCGTGGACATTTGCCTGCGCGGTGGTTGCCAATGCGTTGCAATTTGGGCGCGGCAATCGGCAATATTCGGGCGCGGTGATTCAACTGATTTTGGCGTTTGTGGCGTGGAGTATTTTCATGTCGGACAACGCCCATGCTTTGAACATGGCATTTATGTTTGATTCGGAAAACTTTTCAAGTATTAACCCGCCGCATATTAGGGCGATGAATTTGTGCACGCCGTTCACGCTGCTGATTTCATCCGCAATAACCGCCGTGCTGGCGAGCATTGCCGTGCGCGCGATTATGGCATGGAAACTGCATTTGCAATCGCCACGCTTTGTCCTGCTGGTTTTAACCATCGTCTCGCCCGTTGTGTATTTTTGGGCGATGGCGGATAAAGCGGCATTGCTGTTTTTGCTGTCGCAACATTACGCGCTGCTGAGCTTTTTATCGCTGGTAACGCAAGACAACCGCCATTTTGGCAAATGGAAAAGCTGGCGCGAGTTACCCGTGTGGCCAGTGGCATTTGCGCTGGCGGTTGTAACCGCGCTGCTGCTGGGTGGCAGTGTGCTGCTTGTACCGTTTATCCAAATTTTGCTGCTGGCCGCGCTGGTGTTGCTGTGCACCAACCTGCTAACGCTGCGCTATAACGCGGTTACGCTGGCGTTGTCGGTGTTTTTGCTGCTGCGCGGGCTGTGGGCGATGTTGTCGTAAATATGAAGGCAGCCTGAAAAGGGGTATTACTTATTTTCAGGCTGCCTTTGCTATCCATTAAAAGGCAGCCTGAAAGTGGGCTTGGAGTGGCAACGGCTCGTTGTCAAATGGTCGTATTCAACCAAACTTTATGGGTAAACACGATATCGGCGAGCCACCGCCGTTCCATTGGTTGCTGATATTGCAAAAGTTTCAGGCTGCCAATTTTATAGTCGTCCCACACAGCCCTATACTGCGTTGGCTCGCCCACCACGGACGAAATGGTTTGTTACCAAATCAGAGATTTGGACAAAGCCAGTTTTGCTGTACTACTTGTACTATCTGCGGCTCGCCGCCTTGTTTAAGGCTGTGTGGAACAACTATATCTAACGACTATTTGGCGACAAGCCACCGCCCGCGCCATTTTGAATTTCAGGCTGCCGCTACCATCCATTAAAAGGCAGCCTGAAACGTGATTACCCATTTTCAGGCTGCCTATGTTGTAGCGTTCAAGCGGCGAAGCATTGTATCCAAGCATCACACGCCTACGCCCCGCCCAACCCGCAAACCATCCATAGGCAGCCTGAAAACCATTCCAGCCATTTCAGGCTGCCTTCCCCCAATCTCCACCCACAAGGAAACCCACCATGCAAACTTCCGTTCTGCAAACTGCTCTTGCCCACCGCTCCATCCGCAAATTCAAAGCGCAAGCCGTTCCCGCCGATAGCCTGCGCGCCGTGCTGGAAGCGGGGCAAGCCGCGTCGTCGTCCAGCTTTATGCAAATCGTCAGCATCATCCGCGTAACCGACCCTGCCATCCGCGCCCAAATCCGCCCCATCTGCGCCGCAGGCGGCAAGGGCGGGCAGGTTTATGTGGAAACCGCGCCCGAGTTCATCGTGTTCTGCGCCGACACCACACGCTATGCTCACTTCGCCCCCGATGCGCAATTAGACTGGACCGAAGTGTTATTGATTGGCGCGGTGGATGTGGGCATTTTTGCGCAAAATGTGTTGCTCGCCGCCGAAAGCATGGGACTGGGCGGCGTGTTCATCGGCAGCATCCGCAACGATTTAGCCCAAGTGGGCAAGCTGTTGGGCTGCCCGCAAGGCGTGGTGCCGATTGTGGGGCTGTGCTTGGGCTACCCCGACCAAGAGCCGATGCGCCGCGAACGCTTGCCGCTGGATACGATTTTGTCGGAAAACCGTTTTCAGGCTGCCCCTGCCGATGCCCTGCAAGCCTACAACGACAACGTGCAAGCCTATTACCGCACGCGCGATGGCGTGGCGCAAACGGACTGGGCGCAACAAATCCGCAACCAATTTTGCCGCGAAGTGCGCCCCGATTTGCTGCGCTATTTGCAAGCGCAAGGGTTTGCCAAACGATAAGGCAGCCTGAAACGGCTATAAACTATGGAACGGCGACGGCTTGTCGCCAAATGGCGAGTTAAATAACCGCGCTCGGTTGCCACTATGTCAGCAATCCACCGATACACCATCGGTTACACATTGAGCAAAGATTTCAGCCAATCAACAAAGGCAGCCTGAAACCTAATCAGTTACAAGTTTTGCAAAGATTTCAGGCTGCCTAATCTGCATAACAAGGCAGCCTGAAACGAAGTTCAGCATAGCCCAACCATCATTTCACATCATTCTCCACCACGCTGCCATCCGCCCGATACAACACAGGCGCGTGGTTATTTTCCACCACATCGCGCGTAACCACCACCTTAGCCACATCCCGCAAATCAGGCAGCGCATACATCGTGTCCAGCAACACCCGCTCCACAATAGAGCGCAAGCCGCGCGCCCCCGTTTTGCGTTTCATCGCCAACGCCGCAATCGCCGTCAGCGCATCGGGTTCAAATTGCAAATCCGCGTTTTCCATCGCAAACAAGGCTTGAAACTGCTTCACCAGCGCGTTTTTCGGCTCAGTTAAAATGCGCACCAACGCCGCCTCGTCCAATTCCGCCAAGCTCGCCAACACAGGCAAACGCCCAATCAATTCGGGAATCAAGCCAAATTTAATCAAATCCTCAGGCTCAACTTGGGCAAACAGCTCGCTGATGTTGGCGTTATCATCCTTGCTGTGCACCTGCGCGCCAAAGCCAATGCCGCCCTGCTCCGTGCGCTGGCGAATCACCTTATCCAAGCCCGCAAACGCGCCGCCGCAAATAAACAAAATGTTAGACGTATCCACGCTAATAAACTGCTGATTCGGATTACGGCGCCCACCTTGCGGCGGCACGCTGGCAATCGTCCCCTCCACCAATTTCAACAACGCCTGCTGCACCCCCTCGCCCGACACATCGCGCGTGATAGAAGGGCTGTCCGACTTACGCGAAATCTTGTCAATCTCGTCAATATACACAATCCCGCGCTGCGCCTTGTTCACATCAAAATCGCAATTTCCCAACAGCTTAGTGATAATCTGCTCCACATCCTCGCCCACATAGCCCGCCTCCGTGAGCGTGGTTGCATCCGCCATTGCAAAGGGCACATTCAACTTGCGCGCCAACGATTGCGCCAGCAACGTTTTGCCCGAGCCCGTTGGACCAATCAACAAAACATTGGATTTAGACAATTCCACGTTATCCGCCGTTTCAGGCTGCCGCAAACGCTTGTAATGGTTATACACCGCCACCGCCAGCGCCTTTTTCGCCGCATCCTGCCCAATCACATGCTCATTGAGCTGCGCCACCAATTCCGCAGGTGTGGGCAGCGGCGTGTTGTCCACTTCTGGTTTATGAAGCGTTTGCTCGCCGCCCGATTCAGGCACTTCCGTTAGCATCACCGCGCATTCGCTCACGCATTCGTTGCAAATAAACGCGTTGTCCTCGCCCTCAATTAAATGTTTCACTTCATCTTTATGTTTGCCGCAAAACGCGCATTTTTGGATTTGTTCACTCATGATTTTCGCTTGAATTATGTTGAAAAATAGCCGCGCAGTATAGCAGTCCAGCCAAGAAAAAACCATTTTCAGGCTGCCTGCCAAGCCCAGCGCGCGCCTAGCAAAGGCAGCCTGAAAAACAAAATCCTGCTACATCGCTGTAACAGGATTTTTCATCTATTCAACAAGCATTAAGCCATTGCTTTAACTTTTGCTGACAAACGGCTTTTGTGGCGAGCCGCTTTGTTTTTGTGGAACACGCCTTTGTCAGCGATGCGATCCAAAACTCTAGTGCTTTCACGGAAAACGGCTTGTGCCGCAGCTTTATCACC
>CAUSAW010000056.1:0-12269 GCA_963529725.1 uncultured Kingella sp.
GGCTTATTTCTCTCAACCTGTTGTGTAAACAACGCGGTTAATTTCTACACCTTAAAATAAATCATAAACAGTGCTTACAATTTCCCTAACACAATATTAAGCATTCGGCGAATCGGTTCTGCTGCGCCCCATAGGAGTTGGTCGCCTACGGTAAACGCGCTGATGTATTCGCCGCCCATGCCGAGTTTGCGGATGCGTCCAACGGGGGTGGTGAGCGTGCCTGTGATGGCAGCGGGGGTAAGCTCGTGGATGCTGGCTTCTTTGGTGTTGGGGATGACTTTTGCCCATGGATTGGCGTTGGCGATGAGTTGTTCAATTTCGCTTAATGGCAAATCTTGAGTGAGTTTTAGGGTGATGGCTTGGCTGTGGCAGCGCATTGCGCCGATGCGCACGCATAATCCGTCTATCACGATGGGGCTGGTTCGCCCTAAGATTTTGTTGGTTTCTACGCCGCCTTTCCATTCTTCTTTGGATTGTCCGTTGCCTAAATCAGCATCAATCCACGGAATCAGGCTGCCTGCGAGTGGTACGCCGAAGTTTTCTTTGGGATAGCTATCGGAACGGAGAAAATCGGACACTTTGCGGTCAATATTGAGAATGGCGCTGGCGGGGTCGGCAAGTTCGGTGGCGACTTGGCTGTGTACTGCGCCCATGCCTGCGATGAGTTCGCGCATATTTTTTGCGCCTGCGCCTGATGCGGCTTGGTAGGTCATGCTGGTTGCCCATTCAACTAGGTTGTTTTGGAACAGACCGCCCAGCGCCATAAGCATCAGCGATACGGTGCAATTGCCGCCAACGTAGTCTTTAACGCCGTTTTGCAAGCCTGCATCAATCACGTTGCGGTTTACGGGGTCTAACACGATGATGGCGTTGTCTTTCATGCGTAAGGTGGATGCAGCGTCTATCCAATAGCCATTCCAGCCGCTTGCGCGCAGGGGTTCGTGCATGGATTTGGTGTAGTCGCCGCCTTGGCAGGTTACGATGATGTCCATTTTGGCAAGCTCGGGGATGCTGTTGGCATCCAACAGGGTTTTGTTGGCTTGACCGAAATCGGGCGCTGCGCCGCCTACATTAGATGTGGTGAAAAAATGAGCTTCGGGGATGTGGGCGAAGTCGTTTTCTTCGCGCATACGCTGCATCAAAACCGAGCCGACCATGCCGCGCCAGCCGATGAATCCTACTTTCATGTTTGTCTCCTATATATATGTGATGCGAGTGGGAAAGATGGGGTTTTAATCGTTTGTTTAAAGTTTGTAAAGGGGGATGTGTTTTCAGGCTGCCTTTTGATGCGTTTAGGCAGCCTGAAAATGGTTTCGGGGGATGAATGGGCAGCTATGCGCTGCGAATGGTTGGTTTAACTGCGAGATTTGGATTTTCAGGCTGCCTGAAAGCGTGGTGCGCGGCAAGGCGCGCGTTCTGGAAAAAAGTGGGATGGATTTTCAGGCTGCCTTTTGTTGATGCATTAAGGCAGCCTGAAAACGTGTTTTCACGCTAGCCCAACATCACCAACAATTCCTCCTCACTCAACACAACAATCCCCAAGCTCTGCGCCTTTTCCAGCTTAGACCCCGCCTCCGCCCCCGCGACGACAAAATCGGTTTTCTTGGACACGCTGCCCGACACTTTGCCGCCTGCGGCTTCAATCAACGCGGCAGCTTGGTCGCGCTTCATGCTGGGCAGCATACCCGTGAGCACAAAGGTTTTGCCAGCGATTTCGCTTTTCAGGCTGCCTGAAACGGCGCTATCGGGCTGCGTTGATGGCGCGGGCAGCTGGGCGAGAAAGGCATCTATATCGCGCAACAGTCGGGCGTTTTCAGGCTGCCTGCGCCATGCTTGCCAGTCTGACGGCAGGGCATCATCCGCAAGCAGTTGCGCGATGCTGCCGCCTGCCAAGTCCCACAGCTCTTGGGCACGTTTTTCGCTGATTTTGTAATCGGGCAAACGCGCCAGCCAACGCGCGGGCGTGGCGTATTCGGGCACAGGCGTGGTTATCGCTGCCTCTTGCGGCGACACGAATTGCAACAAATCGTCCAGCAATTTTTGTTGTTCAGGCAGCCTGAAAAAATGGGCGATGGAATGGGCGACCACGCTGCCGATGTCGGGCAGGCAGGCGAGCACAGGCTCAGGTGCGCGGCGCACGGTGTCCAAATCGCCAAACGCGGCAGCAAGCTGCTTGGCGGTGCTTTCGCCCACGTGCCGAATGCCCAGCGCAAACAAGAAGCGGGCAAGCGGCGGCTGGCGGCTGGTGGCAATCGCGTCCAAAATATTGTGCGCCCATTTGTTCGCGCCTGATTTGCTGTCTTTAATGGTTTGCAGCTTGACTATATCTAATTGATAAATATCAGCAAAACTGTGCAGCACATCTTGCACCACCAAGGCTTCAATTTGCTTGTCGCCCAAGCCCACAATATCCATCGCCTTGCGGCTGGCGAAGTGAATCAGCCCTTGCGCACGTTGGGCTTTGCACACGATGCCGCCCGTGCAACGCGCCACCGCCTCGCCGATTTCGCGTTCCACCGCGCTGCCGCACACGGGGCAGCTTTCAGGTAGCCTGAAAGCGGGATGCTGCGGCTCTTGCCGCTCGCCCAACAAATCCACGTTGCGCATCGGGCGGCGTTCCAACACCACGCGCACCACTTCGGGAATCACATCGCCCGCGCGGCGCACCACAACGGTGTCGCCCACGCGAACATCTTTGCGCGCCACTTCGTCTTGATTGTGCAACGTGGCGTTGGTTACCGTTACGCCGCCCACAAACACGGGTTTAAGCCGCGCCACAGGCGTGATAGACCCCGTGCGTCCCACTTGCACATCAATCGCTTCAACCGTGGTCAAGGCTTCTTCGGCGGGGAATTTGTGCGCAATCGCCCAGCGCGGCGCGCGCGACACGAAGCCGAGCTGATGCTGCTGCCGCAAATCGTTCACTTTCACCACCATGCCGTCAATTTCATAGGGCAACTGCGGGCGTTGCTGCGACATGGTTTCATAAAAATCCAGCACTTCTTGAATATTGGCGCACACGCGAATTTGCGCTTGCGGCTCGCTAAACCCCAGCCGCGCCAAGAGTTCAATTTCCTGCGCATGGCTTTCAGGCTGCCTAAACGCTTCGCTCAACCGCGCAATGCCGTAGCCAAAAAAATGCAATTTACGCTGCGCCGTAATCGCCGAATTAAGCTGGCGCAAGCTGCCCGCCGCAGCATTGCGCGGATTGGCAAACGGCTTTTGCCCCGCGTCCAACTGGCGGGCATTGAGCGCGGCAAAATCCGCTTTCAGCATCAGCACTTCGCCGCGAACTTCAATTAAATCAGGCACTTCATCGCCGTGCAGCTTCAAGGGAATGTTGCGCACCGTTTTCACGTTTTCGGTTACATCTTCGCCCGTTGTGCCATCGCCGCGCGTGGCAGCCTGAACCAAAATGCCGTTTTGATACAACAGGCTAATCGCCAAACCGTCAAACTTTGGTTCAATAATGTATTCGGTTTGCGCCGTGCCCAAATCCTTGCACACGCGTTCGTCAAACGCGCGCATTTCGGCGTGGTCAAACGCGCCCGATTCATCATCGCGCGGCGAAAACGCATTTGCCAGCGATAACATCGGCACGGCATGGACAACCGTTTCAAAGCCTTCCAACACCGCGCCACCCACGCGGTTGGTCGGACTTTCAGGCAGCCTGAAAGCGGGATATTGCGCTTCCAACGCTTCCAATTCGCGGTATAGGCGGTCGTATTCGCTATCGGGCACGGTGGGCGCATCAAGCGTGTAGTATTCGTGGGCGTATTGGTTGAGCTGGGCGGTTAGGGTTTGGATTTTTTGTTGAGCTTGTTGGGGCATGATAGGCAGCCTGAAAATAGAAAAGGGGGATTTTAGGGGATTTTCAGGCTGCATCAAAAGGAAAAAGCAGATGCGGTGGGGCATCTGCTTTTGCTTCATGAACAAGCAGCCTGAAAATCAAGCAGTAGGTTTTTCGCCAATTTTGGTAATGTAGTTCAAATTTTTGTCTAAAATGATGTAAGCGCCTGTGTATTTACCAACGGTGCTCATCACAAAAACTTTGCCATATTGTTTTTCCAGTTCAGCCAGCTGCGCTTTATCTTGTTCATCTTTCATAGCCAACCGCCCAACCTTATCCACAGTTGCCATTAAATCAGGCGTTTTATGAATATCAAGATAAACCGTTTTACCATCTTTATTTATCATCCCCGCTATTGCTACACCTTCTATTTTAGACAAGCTAGATAAATCAATTGATCTTAATGTCTCATCTTCAGCCACTTCTCGCGCATTCACAACAAGTGCTGACCCCATATCATAAACAGTTACTAATTTAGGATGTTCATAATAAACGGTTCGCAACCCATAACCCAGAGCCGCTAATTGCACCAACCCCACTACCACAAAATCGCCAATAATTTCTTTCATCTTTTTTTGTGGATTGAACACTAAAAACGTGAGTAAAGGACCCAATATCACATCTACCCCCAGCATCAATCCCAATCCTTGCTTACCACCACTCATGTTAAAATAAATAGATGGATAAAGCGCATACAACATCCAAGCTACAATAACAACGAAAAAAACCACAGATATACAAAAATGAATAAGCGCAGCTTTGCGTTTAGCACGAAAAAATTTTACAAATTCCATAAGCGATGGATTATCCCTACATTTAATTAAAAAAATTAATTTATTTGGAACTGGCACAAAAATTGCTACGAATCTCTGCCCATCATTTGATGGAATTATAACAAAGGATAATCAAAATGAAAAAATCAATTCTTTATAAAGGGTTTACGTTAATTGAACTGATGATTGTTATTGCAATTATTGGTGTTCTAGCTGCAATTGCGTTACCCATGTACCAAGACTATGTTATCAAGTCGCAAGTAAGTCGTGTCCATTACGAACTTAATAGCGCGAGAACTGTGGTTGAATCTATTATTGCGCATGGCGGCTTACCAACAGTAGTAAAAAGTCAAGATGGTCAAAGTTTAACTGGCGGCGGTCGCTATGAATACGTAGGTTATGATGGCACAGACCCAAGTTCAAACTTGATGTTTACGGTAACGATTGATGCACCCAATGAAACATTCAAAAGCATTACAGCAAAGCTAGGAAAAGATGCTTATACGGGTATTCAAGGTGCAACTATTACATTGAATCGCAATCATGGCGACTGGAATTGCGTTGTTAATGGTAGTGGGGCATCCGCATGGAAATCTAAATATACACCATCCGCTTGCAAAGAAACGCCATAGAACATAATAAAAGCACGCTGAAATAGCGTGCTTTTTTATCTATCTTGACTATACTATGGCTTAACTTTTAAATGCAACCAACCAACCTCCTGCCAATGCATTGCTTTATACAGAGGCACATCACCTACAATCGGCGGCATATGATCGCCTACAACAACCACTTCAACTCCTTTCATTTCAGGCTGCTCCAATAATTTAGCTAAATCATCAAAAAATTGAACCTGCAAGCGAACATTATTGCAGATATCTCCCTCTGCCAACTCGTGCTTGGCACAATCTAACCGATGGTTCGTAATATCTGACTCGGGATAACTAGAATGGCTGGTTAGAGTGAGCCAATAGAAAAATAATTTAGGATTTTCCGCAAACGCTTTTTTTACATCTACAAATAATGCACTATCACACGCACCATTAAATGCCGTGCAATGTTTTCTATCCAAGAAATTTTCAGCAAATAATTTTTTCTGGAAACCTGCTTTTTCATACCAAAAGCGCCTATCATAAAGCTCACTACTCGCACCATGCATCGCGATTGTCATATAACCAGCATTTTTTAATTTATTGGGCAGGCAGCCTGAAAATTTTTCAGTAGGCGTTTTACGAAGCGCATAACCACCTTCAACATTTAAATTGCACAGTTCACGCAACTCCCCCATCACTGTTGCGCCGACAAATTCAAATCTTCCTGTTTCAATAAATTCAAATAAATCAGCTCGTGCATAAATTTCTTTCAGCATATCCTTTTTTGCTGCCTCTGTTTTTAACGCACCCAATGATTCTGCAACAACAAACAAAATCTTATCTGAATAAGGCTGTTTCAATTGCAACGCAGCATAAATATCTTGCCCTTTTGATAAAATGGGGTCTTTTTTTGTATCCGTTACAAAACCACTACCATAGTGCCCATAAAATAAGTTGATTTGGCTTTGCGTAAAATAATCGTTGGTTAAACCAAACCATTGCTCATGCCCTGCTTCTTTGTATTTTGCCTCCCATGTTAAGTAAGAAAATATGCCAAGAATTGCAGCCCAAAATAAAAACCAGCTCATGGAAACTTTTGTTGCTATTTTCGCCATTAAAAATGGCATCCCGATGGTATAAACCACCGACCCTGCAATTAAAATCAAATACCGCGTTGGCGCAGAAAGGATAAATGGCGCAAAATATCGCAATGCAGACATATCCATAAAAGGAAACATTTGCAACATAAAGGTTAAAATCTCAATTGAAATTGTTGCCGCCAATAGTAATCCGCCCAACCATTTAGCAAGGCGAAATGGCAGGGCAAAAACAAATAAAGCCAAAAAATAATCCAAATTTAATAATGGTCGGCTAACTCCGATTCGCCATGCGATTATTTGCATGAGCACATTGGGCAGCAAAGCAAAAAGTAATGCCACCACCATTTTTTTCCAATATGATGAAAATGGGGGCAATTTATAATTGGTTGTAAGTATTTTTGCCATATCCATGGCATTTCTCCTAACCTAAATAGAACACAAAAACCAGCCACTTTTTGAGTGACTGGTTCTCATTTAGATAGAACTAGCTATTAAGAAGCTTTAACACAACCAGCTGGGATAAATTTGTCTTTCCAGCCAGTACCACCAGCAGTGATTTTGCAAGTCCATACACCATCTGCGTTTTTACGCTCTTGTGCAACAACGGCACCGTGGATGTCTTTGTTAGCATTTTTGCCCAAAGTTGCAGACAATACAGTAGTAGCATCAGTAGCACCAGTACCAGTCAAAGTCATGGTATCAGCAACCAAGTTTGAACGTGCTTTATCATTAGAGCCATAAACACCGATAGAGATTTGGCTAGAAGCAGTAGGAGCATAAGTCAAAACTGGAGTTTTACCATCAAAGTAAGCGGCATCAACAGCAGTTTTAGCAGCAGCCAACTCGCCTACTACACGAGTAACTTGTGATTTAGAAATGTAGTCTTGGTACATAGGCAGAGCGATAGCAGCCAAAATACCGATAATTGCGATTACGATCATCAACTCGATCAAAGTGAAACCTTTTTGCATAGTTTTCATGTTTTATCTCCAAGATAAGTTTAAAAAGAATTTGCGGTACGTTTTCAGGGAAGAACACTTGTTCGTGTACCGCGCTGCGAATCAAGTGTGTTGTGCTTTGTATTGAGCATAGGTTGTGCCAGCTCGTGTTTTTTGTTTAATTTATTGTTTATATTGCTGTTTTATTTTTCTGACATTTTTTGTCAGTGGCGATTTTGGGTAATTTTGGGTGTTTTTTTGTAACTTTGCTGACAGAATTTGTCAGATTTTTTCTGTTCTCATGGATTATTTCCTGCTTATGGGATTATTTCCCAATGATTGGCAGCCTGAAAATAATCCCTATGCTGCCCTAGCCTAATTTTTCCAGCTTGGCGAATGCGGTATCCAGCTCTTTGATGCCGTTTGCGCCAAAATTGATGGTGAGCCGTGCGCTTTCGCCTTTGTTGATGGCATCGATGATTACGCCTGTGCCGAATTTGGCATGGCGGACGTTTTCGCCGAGCGTGTAGCCGTGGTAATCGCGTAAGGTTTGGCTGCTTGGAGTTTCAGGCTGCCTTGATGATACGCGGGGTGAATGGTTTTTGGCTACGCCGAAACTCGTTGTACTCGTTTTCAGGCTGCCTGTTGGCTTGGGCGGGGAGAGATGATGCAGCAGTTCGCTGGGGATTTCGTCTATAAAGCGGGAGACGATGCTGGTTTGGGTGATGCCGTATAGCTGGCGTTGTTGTGCCATGCTTATATATAGGCGTTTTCTGGCACGGGTGATGGCGACATACATGAGCCTGCGTTCTTCTTGCAAGCCGCCGTGTTCAGCTAGGCTCATTTCGCTGGGGAAGCGCCCTTCTTCCATGCCGCTTAGGAATACGTTGTCAAATTCCAACCCTTTGGCGGCGTGAACGGTCATCAGTTGCACGGCTTCTTGCCCTGCGCTGGCTTGGGTTTCGCCGCTTTCTAGGCTGGCGTTGCTTAAAAAGGCGAGTATGGGGAATTCGGGGCTGTCGGCGCTGTTTTCAGGCTGCGTTTCAAAGGGGCTGTCTTCGGGGCGGAAGTATTCGGCGGCATTAATCAGCTCGTCTAGGTTTTCGGTGCGCTCGCGCTCGCTGGCTTGTTTTTGCGCTTGGTAATGCGCGTATAAGCCGCTGTCTTGCAGAATGGTTTGCAGGATTTCAGGCAGCCTGAAATGGGGGATTTGCTGTTGGAAGCTGTCTATTAGTTGCACGAAGGCGGCGATTTTACTGGCTTTTGCGCCCATGCCGCAGGCGGCTTGCCAGAGGCTGATGCCCTGTTCGGCGGCGGCAGCCTGAATATTCTCTACGCTGCGCGTGCCAATGCCGCGCGGTGGGAAGTTAATCACGCGCAATAAGGCGTTGTCGTCATTGGGGTTTACGGCGAGACGCAAGTAGGCAAGGGCGTGTTTGATTTCTTGGCGTTCGTAGAAGCGCAAGCCGCCGTATATTCTATAAGGTATGGCAGCCTGAAAAAGCTGTTGCTCGATGATGCGCGATTGGGCGTTGCTGCGGTATAGGATGGCGATTTGGTCTAGCGGCGTGCCGTGGCGTTGCAGGTGGCGGCATTCTTCGGTGATGAACTGGGCTTCTTCGTAGTCGTTATAGGCGCAGAAATATCGGATTTTGTCGCCGCTTTCGGCTTCGGTGCGCAGGTTTTTGCCCAGCCGTTCACTGTTGTTTTGGATAACGGCGTTGGCGGCGGCAAGAATGTTGCCCACGGAGCGATAGTTGCGTTCTAGCTTGATGGGCGCGGCGATGTTGAATTCGCGCATCAAGTCGGTCATGTTGCCCACATTTGCGCCGCGAAAGCGATAGATGGATTGATCATCGTCGCCCACGGCAAAAATGGCGCTTTGTTCGCCCGCTATGAGTTTGAGCCATGCGTATTGCAGCTTGTTGGTGTCTTGAAATTCGTCCACCAAAATATGATTGAAGCGGTTTTGGTAGTGCGTGCGCAGCACTTCGTTGGCGTTGAGCACTTCGTAGCTGCGCAGCATCAGCTCGGCAAAATCCACCACGCTTTCTTGCTGGCATTGTTTTTCGTATTCCGCGTAGCACAGGATGAGCCGTTGCAAATGCGGGTCGGGCGCGTTCAGGCTGCCTGCGCGCAAGCCTGCTTCTTTTTGCGCGTTGATAAAGCCTTGCAACACGCGCGGTGCAAGGCTTTCTTCGGCGATGTTAAGCTGTTTGAGCAAGCGTTTAATCAGCGATAGCTGGTCGCTGCTGTCTAAAATTTGGAAGGTTTGCGGCAAGCCTGCTTCGCGGTAATGCAAACGCAAAAAGCGGTGGCACAAGCCGTGAAACGTGCCCAGCCACATCGCGCGCAGGTTATACGGCAGCATCGCGCCCAACCGCGTTTGCATTTCTTTGGCGGCTTTGTTGGTGAACGTTACCGCCAAAATGCTGTGCACGCTCGCCATTTGGTTTTGCAGCAGCCACGCGATGCGCGTAGTCAGCACGCGCGTTTTGCCGCTGCCTGCGCCTGCCAACACCAGCGCGGATTGTGGCGGATAAGTTACAGCAGCAAGCTGCTCGGGGTTAAGGTTGTTTAACAGCGATTGGGATGGATTTTCGGATGAGAAGTGCATGGTGATGATGGCGCGGCGGCATGGATGCTTATTAAACATAGGCATCAGGCAGCCTGAAAACAAAAGGAACGCGATTGTAGGGCGTTTTTCAGGCTGCTTACAAGGGAGCGATGGCGCAATGGTTGTTGTATTTTGGTTGCACATTATTTTTCATAAATTTACCGCTTGCAAACCAAAATGAACAACATTATCATTAGCGCAATAATGTTAAGAGTGGTTATCACTCAACAAGGAGACACACCATGTACGTTTGCATTTGTAACGCGATTACCGACCACAAAATCAAAGAAGCCGTTGCCGCAGGCGCATCTTCTTTAACCGATTTGAAAGACCAATTGGGCGTGGCATCTTGCTGCGGCTGTTGCGCGGATTTGGCTACTTCGTTTTTAACGGTGAACAACATCGCGGGTAATAAAACAACAATTTCGGGCATTAGGGTTGAACAATAGCGGGAAAAGATATATAATATTCAAACAGTTTTTCATTTTGATGTATCCTTTCCTTTATCAAGTTTTTTTGGGCAACCGCGCAGGTTGCCCCTTTCTTTTGCTGCTTGGATTGCATTTAGACGGCGTGTAAAAGGCAGCCTGAAAACTCGTTTTTCCGTTTTCAGGCTGCCTCTTTTGTGGCAAACAAAATGGCTTGCAATTGCTGCAACGCGGTTTGAATTGCATCATCGCTTGTTGCGCGATAGCCATCGTGCCAGCTAAACACATCACTCTCCGTTTCGTAATCCAATGCTTCCATGCTGATAAACTGAAATGGCCGAAACGCAGGCATGGTTACCACAATCTGCGCCACGCAATGCGGCATGATGCAATACACGGTATAAAATGCCGCGTCATATTCATCCACGCCATCGCGTTCTTCAAACTGCCCGCCTTGTTGGGCTAACGCTGCGCGATTTTTGTTCACCCAATCGCGCACCCATTGGCGGATGGTTTCAAATCTTTGTTGTTCACTCATTTTCAGGCTGCCTTCAATCGCAAAATAAAGGGTTACACCATTTTCAGGCTGCATCACGCCATCAAAACATCCCAAGTAAATTTCCCCATCAGCACCGCCAGCGCAATCATAAATCCCACGCGCAAGAATTTTGTGCCGCCGCGCATCGCCAGCCACGCACCCGCAAATCCGCCGCAAAAATTCGCCGCCGCCACTGGCAACGCCCAAGCCCACACAATATGCCCGTTTGGCACAAAAAAAGTGAGCGCCGCCAGATTGGTGGTCAAATTAATCACTTTTGCCGAAGCCGTCGCCGTTAAAAAGTCATACGCAAAAAAGCGCACAAACACAAACGCCAGCAAGCTCCCCGTGCCCGGCCCCAAAATACCATCATACAAACCAATCGCCGCCCCCGTTGCCAAGCCGATGGCATACTCGCGCCGCGTTAAAGCCGCATCACGCACCATCTGCCCCAAATCCTTCTTGCAAAACGTGTACACCAACATCGCCAGCATCACCGCCAACATCGCAGGCTTCATATATTGCACAGGCACCAGCGACGACAGCTTCGCCCCCAAAAACGAAGCCGCAAACGCCAACACCCCCGCAGGCAACAACATCCGCCAAGGCACGCGCACCCGCCGCACAAACTGCCCCGCCGCCATCGCCGTGCCCGAAAACGAAGCAAACTTGTTCACGCCCAACACCGACGGCACAGGCGTGCTATTCGGCAGCAAACCAAACAGCGCAGGAATCTGCAACAAGCCCCCGCCGCCCACCGCCGCATCCATCAACCCCGCCGCAAAGCCCGCCAAAATCAAACCCAACAAAACACTATCCATCAGCCCTCCCAAGGCAGCCTGAAAACGAGTGTAACAAGTTTCGGCATAGCCAAAACGCTACACATTAATATATAGAGATAAACACAACCCATAAAGGCAGCCTAAAAACCACTTTCCTACCAAACCAACTTAACACATTTTCAGGCTGCCTAACATTCGCCCACCCAACTTTGCACAAACCCGCTATACACCCACCCCACCGCTTGCCAAAATGCCGCCCATTTCAACCGCCACCAAGGACAACATCATGGCACAACGCACCCAATGGCAACGCAACATCAGCGCAATTCTCGCCACTAGCATCCTCGCAGGCGCACTTTCAGGCTGCACCATCTCCGACGACCCGCTCACCAACGCCGCCGCCACCATCGGCGTAGCCAGCCTACTCTTCTTCAACACCAGTGATAACCACTACTACGACCGCGACTACAACCGCCTGCCCCGCGACTACCGCCCATCGCGCAACGCTCGCGTAGAACGCATCCGCGATTACGACGACTACCGCCGCTACCGCAACGACTACGACCACCGAGATTACCGCGACCGCCGCGACTGGCGCGAAGACAACCGCCGCGAATACCACGACCGCTGGAATCGCGACCATTATCGCC
>CAUSAW010000057.1:0-12230 GCA_963529725.1 uncultured Kingella sp.
AGTTATATTCATTTTTGCAGTCTAACATGACTGCTTATCTAGTACAGCCCCAAAACAAAACCGCTTGGAAAATGCCAAACGGTTTTTTGTTAAACGGATAAGATGGATTTCGCCGCAGCCGCAAACCTGTTTTATTTGTGGGAGTTTGCGGTTTTTAGGCTGCCTTGGGGCAAGCCGTTAAGGCAGCCTGAAAACCATCTGCCGCCACAAGCAAACCAACCATCGCGCTGCCAAGCGTTTTCAGGCTGCCCAATCCATTGTTTTGCCCACGGCACGCCACATGAAACGGCAACGGCTCGTCGCCCAATAGCCCGCCAATCACCCATGCGCTGCCAACAAACCGCTAACCCATTGCGCCAAAATTTTCAGGCTGCCTATCCCCGCCCTTCCCACAAAACAACGCCTGTTTTTTTGTAAACAACAAGCCCCGCCCAACACAAAGGCAGCCTGAAAACCCCTATTCGGTTTTTCAGGCTGCCTTTTGCGCCCCAAATGCCGTATCCTTTAAAATTTCCGCCACAAATCTTAACAAAGCACTACACAATCCAAACAAATCCCACTAGAATAATGCTTCTAGTTTAACTCCTTTCCATCAGGCAGCCTGAACCTTTCACGCCGCCTGAATTTTTTGCCTATTCAACAGATTATCACCATGAAAACACACATTAAAATCACCGCCGCCGTTATCGGCATCGCCATCGCGCAACACGCCGCCGCATCAGGCTACCATTTCGGCACGCAATCGGTGGGCGCGCAAAGCACCGCCAACGCCGCCGCAGCCGAAGCCGCCGATGCCAGCACCTTGTTCTACAACCCCGCAGGCTTAACCCAACTAGACGGCAAAGCCGAGATTACAGGCGCGCTCAACATCGTTGCCCCATCGCTCAAATACAAAGACGCGCGCGCCACTTATTACCAAGGCGGCAATGTGCAAGGCGCAACCAGCGGCAAAGTAACCAAAACCACCGCCGCGCCCCATGTTTACGGCGCATACAAGCTTAACGACCGCGTAACGCTGGGCATGGGGATGTACATCCCATTTGGCTCAAAAACCAATTATCAAGACGACTCCGTCTTGCGCTACAACATCAAAAAACTCGGACTAACCAGCATCGCGCTTGAACCTGCCGTTGCCTTCAAATTCAACGAGAAACATTCGTTTGCCGTGGGCCTGATTGCCCAATACTCGGAAGCGGAGCTGACCAAATACGCCGATTGGAGCGCCGCCCGCGACAACCGCACCCTCGCCGCCACCGCCGCCGCATTGCAACGCATGGGCATCCCCGCAGCCGCCACCGCCAACCGCGCCAACTGGCAAGGGCGCGGCGGCGTGAAAGGGCACGATTGGGGCTTTGGCTACCATTTGGGCTGGATGTTTGATGTGAACGACAAATTGCGCGTGGGCGTTGCCTACCGCTCCAAAATCAGCCACAACCTGAAAGGCACGGCAAAATGGCAGCCTGCGGGCGCGGTGGTGAAAGCACCCGCATTGGCGAACTACATCCAATCGCCCACCACCACCAACACGCCCTTGGGCGCAGGGCGCGGCTATCTGCCCAGCGAAGATGCTTCCGTGCGCATCAACACGCCCGAATCGCTCTCGCTGCACGCCATGTATCGCGCCAACGACAAGCTCAATCTATTCGGCGACATCACCTGGACGCGCCACAGCCGTTTCAACAAAGCCAACCTGATTTTTGGTAACAGCAAAAACGTGATCAACGGGCAATCCGATCGCACCACCATCTCGCCCAACTGGCGCAACACCTATAAAGTTGCGCTCGGCGGTTCGTATCAATACAGCGAACCCTTGCAACTGCGCGCGGGCATCGCCTTTGACCAAAGCCCCGTGAAAAGCGCGGCAGATCGCTTGAACACCATGCCCGATGCCAACCGCCTATGGTTCTCCGTGGGCGCGCGCTATGCCTACAAAAAACGCCACGTTTTTGACACCGCGCTATCGTATGTGCACATCAACAGCAGCCGCTTCAACGCGCCACGCGCCATCGGTACGGATGTGGACAGCAAAGGGGCGACTTCTGCCAAATTTAAAGCATCTGCCACTATTTTAGGCATGCAATACACTTACAAATTTGATTGATTGCGTGGGATAAACCATAAAGCAAAAGGCAGCCTGAAAATCAGTTTCAGGCTGCCTTTGTGTGTTTGATTTAATGCTAACAACGATAACGCAGCGAGCGATGCAGAAGCCTGCGTGTTCATATCACCGCTAACCCACTTTTCAGGCTGCCCATCTAATCAACCAAGGCAGCCTGAAAATCACAACGCAGTTTAATGCGTATGATGCTCCCGCACCGCCGCCACCACATCCATGCCAAACAGCGCGTTAATATCGGTTTCGTCAAAGGTATAGTGTTGATTGCAAAAATCGCAATCCACCGTGATGCTGCCTTCTTCGGCAACCACATTGCCCACTTCTTCGCCGCCCAGCATCAGCAACATATCGCTCACTTTGCCGCGCGAGCAAGTGCAGGCAAATTCCAAGTTTTCCGCTGGGAACACGCGCGGCGGCGTTTCGTGGAATAGGCGATAAAGCAGATTTTGCGCGTCTAGGTGCAACAGCTCGGTGGCGGTGAGCGTGCCTGCCAGCGTGGTAACGTGTTCCCATGCGGCATCGTCCAGCTCTTCTTCGGGCAGGCGTTGCAACAGCAAGCCGCCCACATGGTTATCATCGGCGGCAAGAGCGATATGGGTTTGCAATTGCTCGCTGCGGGTCATGTAGTGCATCAGCATATCGGCAATGCTGCCACCTTCTAGCGGCACCACGCCTTGCCAAGGCTCGCCGTTTTTCGGCTGCACGGTGAGCACAAACACGCTGTTGTCGCCCAAAAGCTGAGTTAAATCGGCATCATCGGCAATGGTAGCGCTTTCGTCCCAGCGGGCGGTGGCGCGAACGGTGTCTTCGGATGTGGCTTCCACCACCAGCATTTTCAGGCTGCCCTGCCCTTGCACTTGCACAATCAGCGTGCCATCCAGTTTCAAATTGCTGGATAAAATCGCGCCAGCGGCAAGCAATTCGCCCAGAGCGCGGCGGATGGCTTGCGGATAGGGTTTTTGCTGGGCGATGTGTTGCCAAACATCCGATAGCTGAACGTGAATGCCGCGAATGGGCTGCTCGTCAAAGATAAAACGCGTGCGTTGGTTGTTCATTTTATTTCCTTATAGTGTAAACAGTGGGCTGCTATATAGTTTCAGGCTGCCTAAAAATCAAGATGGCGCTTATTTTTCAGGCTGCCATGTTTTAAGCGCATCCAGTTGCACGCCCAGCAAGCCCAGCGCGCGTGCCACGCTTTGCGTGATCACATCGTCCACGCTTTCAGGCTGCGTGTATAACGCGGGCACAGGCGGAAACACGATGCCGCCCATTTCGCTCACGCGGCGCATATTGTCTAAATGCGCCAGATTGAGCGGCGTTTCGCGCACCATCAACACCAGCCGTCGCCGCTCTTTCAGCGTTACGTCCGCCGCGCGCGTGAGCAGGTTGTCGCTTATGGCATGGGCGATTGCCGAGAGCGTGCGCATGGAGCAGGGCGCAACCAGCATACCCGCCGTGCGGAACGAGCCGCTGGCGATGCTCGCCGCCAAGTTGCCAATCGGGTGCACCACATCCGCCAGCGCGCACACTTCGTCGCGGCTGAGCGCGGTTTCCGCAGCGCGGGTGAGTTCCGCCCCTTTGGAAACCACCAAATGCGTTTCAATCTGCGCCAGCGGTTGCAGCAATTGCAATGCCTTGTAGCCATATGTAAAGCCGCTTGCACCGCTGATGCCAATAATCAAACGTTGAACCATCTTGCTCACTCGTAAACTCAAAAAACGCGCGATTATAGCCGTTTCGCGCCCGAGGCAGCCTGAAAACCTTGCACAAAGCCTTGTTTTCAGGCAGCATCCGCAGCTTTCAACCCCAAGGAACGCAACTCATGGAATTGAGCGATTATTTTGTTAATCTCGTGTTAAGCGGCATCTTAATTGTGGGCGCTTATCAATTTTATTTTTTCACGCAACGCCATCCGTTGCGCAAGCCGATTGTTTGGCGCTCGCCCATTGATGAATCCATCCCGTTCAAGCCGCAATGGTCTTGGGTGTATAGCTTTTTGTATTATCCTGCGATTTTGTATCTCAACCTGCTTGCCGAAGACAGCGCCCATTTCAACAAAATGGCGTTCAGCTTTTTGGTATTGCTGTTTATGCAGATGATTTTTTTCTGGCTGTTTCCCGTCTCCACGCCCGAACATTGGCGCAGCATCAACACGGGCAAAACGTGGTCGGAAAAATTTTTGCTGTTCGTGCAGAAGTTTGACCAATCCACCAACTGTTTTCCCAGTATGCACGTTTCCGTTGCCATGCTCACCACCTTGCACGCATGGAGCAGCCTAGGCGCATGGGGTTTACTCTTCCCCCTGTTTATCGCCCTATCGTGCATCTACACCAAGCAGCATTATCTGATAGACCTGCCCGCAGGCGCATTGCTCGGCTGCTTGGCTTATGGGGTCTATGGCTGGGTGGCATAACGCAAAGGCAGCCTGAAATGGGGTTATTGTTTCAGGCTGCCTTTGGTTTGTCTTGTTCAACTGTTTTAACCCCATTGCAGTTTGCGCTTTTCACTTCGCAACAGCCCGCAAACGCGTTTTCAGGCTGCCCCAAACATCCCAAGGCAGCCTGAAACACCGTTAAACAAACCCAACCAAAAGAGAACCCTATGCCCACCACGCTCAATCTCTATCTCATCCGCCACGGGCAAACCGAATACAACGCCGCCGGCATCGTGCAAGGCTGGTGCGATTCCCCGCTCACCGCCGAAGGCAAAGCAGGCGCCGCGCAAACGGGCAACGCCATCGCCCAAGCCCAAATCCGCTTTGCTGCCGCCTATTGCAGCACCAGCCCGCGCACCGCCGCCACCGCGCAAATCATCCTGCAACACGCCCAGCAGCCCCAGTTTATCCCCACACCGCTAGACGATTTGCGCGAATACCACTTCGGCTCGTTTGAAGGACAGCCTTCCGCCCGCATCCACCAAACCATCGCGCAAGAACTCGGCTACGGCAACGTGGAAGACTGGCTTGCCGACTACCGCAGCGGCAAACACAGCAACAACCAGCTGATGCACACGCTCCACCGCATAGACCCACGCGCCGAGCAAGAAAGCCAGTTTATCCAGCGCCTGCATCGCGGCATTCAGCACATTATTGCCAACAGCCTTGCGTGTTCAACCCAAGGCAGCCTGAAAACCGAAAGCAGCGGCGAAATCCCAACACCCAACGTGTTAATCGTCTCCCACGGCATGGCGATTACCGCCCTGCTGCGCAGCATCAACCCACAAGCCATCCCCTACCGCAGCGTGCCCAACGCCAGCGCAACGCTGCTGCGCTACAACCTAATCGGCGGCTTGCAGATTATCAGCGAAGCAGGCAAAGCGTTGCCGCTGCCCTAATCGCGCGCCAACAAAAAGGGCAGAGAGAATCTGCCCTTGTGTGATTGGGTTGAACAGCATTTTCAGGCTGCCTTTGGGTTAGGGAAACAAAGGCAGCCTGAAAACCAAAGGCCGCACCGAAGTTAAAACAAATGAAGCCAGCTTCGGCAAAACCATTTTCAGGCTGCCTACGGATAATCGCCCCGCATCTCGCGTTGTTGTCGCCGATGCGTCCACGGCGCAAGCGGCTGGCTGCCGCGCCACAAGCCCACTCGCTCCTGCTGCGCCTGCGTCTCGGCTTGGCGGTATCGCGCAAAATCTGCCTTGTCCTGATGCTTGCGCGCAATGCTGCGATAGTGCCACGCGTTGCCATGTTGAATTTGCGCAAGGTTGATGTCTTGCCCACCCAGCGTGATGGTGGCGACTTGGCGCTTGTAGCGATCGGTATCGTGGATGGTGAGCTGCACAGTTTGCTGGTCAATCAGCTGCCGCAGCGCATCGCGGCTGGCAACGCCATGCGCCTGATCCATCTCGGGCGCGTCAATATAAGCAAGGCGAATGCGGCGTTTGGCACCGTGTTGATCAACAACGCGCACCGTATCGCCATCGTGCACGCTGGTAACGCGGGCGGTGTAGTGCGCAACAGGCTGGGCGCAGCCAATCAGCGGCAAGCCCAGCGCAAGCAAAATAAGCATGTGTTTCATGGTTTAACTCATTTACAAAAAAGCAAAATAGGCAGCCTGAAAGCGGGTTTACAGTCTTCTACGAAGCAAATCGCGGCTGCCACGGCGGGCGAAGTTTACGGCATTGCGCGCCATGCCAAAAGCCCGTTTAACTGCTGCCGCATTATTTCAGGCTGCCTTCGCCGCCATCTATCATTCAAAGGAAATCTTATGCGCCTTATCGCCCTCCCCCTATTCGCCCTTGTCGCCTCCATCCCCCTCGCCCAAGCCGCGCCCAATCTCATCCTCGCGCAAGAATACAAAAACCAAAATATCCAAGGCTGGGCGATGAGCGAAAAGCTAGACGGCGTGCGCGCCTATTGGGATGGCAAGCAATTGATTAGCCGCCAAGGCAATGTGTTCACGCCGCCCGCAGGCTTCACGCAAAACTTTCCGCCCTTTGCCTTGGATGGCGAATTGTATATTGGGCGCGGCAAGTTTGAAGCTGTGTCGGCGGCGGTGCGCACGGTGGGGCATTCGTGGCAGGGCATCAAGCTCTATGTGTTTGATGTGCCAAACGAAAACGGCAATTTGTATCAACGGCTAGACAAGGCAAAGCAATATCTGGCGAGACATCCCAACGCCAATTTTGTCGTGCTGCCGCAAACACCCGTTAAAAACGAAGCCCACGCGCGGCAATTTTTGCGCGAAATTGAAGCGCAAGGCGGCGAAGGCGTGATGCTGCGCAATCCAAACACGCTGTATCAAGGCGGTCGCAGCAGCAATTTGCTCAAACTCAAATCCGCGCACGATGCCGAATGCGTGGTAACACAACACCATGAAGGCAAAGGCAAATATGCAGGCATGCTCGGCGCGTTGTCGTGCAAAAACCAGCTGGGCGAATTTCGCATCGGCTCGGGTTTTAAAGATGCCGAGCGCAAAAATCCGCCCAAAATCGGCAGCACCATTACCTATAAATACCGCGGCTTCACCAATAAAGGCACGCCGCGCTTCGCCACTTTTCTGCGCCAGCGCACAGATAAATAATTTTCAGGCTGCCTAAAACCCCTTACAATCCGCCCCTTCATCGCATCCCCAGAACGAAAGGAATCCTATGAAAACCAAGCTGCTCGCCCTTCTGTTTATCGCCACCAGCGCATCCGCATGGGCGCACACCGCCGCCGAGCAAAAATTCACCTGCCCAATTGGCGGCGAGACATTCACCCAAGTGATGGATACATCGGGCACCAGCTTCGGCATGATGACCGACACGCGCCCCGTAGGTCCCATCGCCGCGCCCTTTTCCATCGCGCAATGCCCGGGCAATAAGTTTGTGATGTTTAAAGACACGTTTAGCAAAGAAGAATTAGCGAAATTTGAGCGCGTGGTAAACAGCGCGGAATACCAAAAAATCGCCGCGCAATCGCCCAGCTATTTTGCGTGGGGGCGCATGATGGAGCTGGCGGGCGAAAACCAAGATGCCCAGCAAATGATGAATATTTTTCTGCAAGCCAGTTGGCAAAGCGAGAGCCAAGAATCGTTTAGCAAAACGCTGGAATACGCCGATAAAGTGTTGGCAAACAAGGCAATCAGCAGCAAAGATGCCATTAACGCGCAATTTTTACGCGGCGAAATGTTGCGCAAGCTGGGGCGGTTTGACGAAGCCAAGCGCGTGTTTACCACGCTGCAAAAAAATCCCGAAGTGAAAAAAGACAAACTGTTTAGCCAGCTTGCCACGCTGCAGCTGAGCTTGGTTGCCAAGAAAAGCATGGTGTCGGAGATTATTGATTTTGATAAGAAATAGGGTTTTCAGGCTGCCTATGTGAAACACACAAAGGCAGCCTGAAAATCATCCCATCCCTATTCGCCACAAACTTTCAGGCTGCCTAACGTATCTATCCCATTAGACAGCCTGAAAACTTATTTGAGCATCCATCAATGCGGCAAGTGATAAACCTGCGCCAGCGCATTAACCACATGCACATCATGCGAATCCGCTTTGTTCAACGCGCGCGTGGGCGAATGCAGCAGCTTGTTGGTGAGCTGAACCGACAGCCGTTCCAGCACTTCTTCGGGCGGCGTGCCTTTGGCAAGCTGGCGCATGGCGTGGTTGAGCACTTGCTGGCGGGCGCGTTCACCTTCATCGCGCAGGGCGCAAATCAGCGGCACGCGCTGGCGGCTTTGCTGCCATGCCACAAATTCGTTCACTTTGGCTTGCACCATCGCTTCAGCTTGGGCAGCGGCGACGGCGCGGGCTTCTTTGCCATGCGCCACGCGCTCTGCCATGTCGTCCACGGTAAACAGCGCGATGGTTGGCAACTGCGCCACTTCGGCTTCAATATCGCGCGGCACGGCTAAATCCAACATAAATTGCGTTTTTTGATTATCGAAACGCTGCGCGGCAGCTTGTGCCACCATCTCGCGCGTAATCACGGGCAATTCGCTGCCCGTGCAAGAAATAATGATGTCATAGCGGTGCAAGATTTCGGGCAGGGCTTCCAGTTTGCAGGCTTGCGCGCCGTTGCCCAGCTTGCTGCATAGGTTTACGGCGCGGGTAAGCGTGCGGTTGGCAATCATTAAGCTGCGCGGTTGTTTGGCGGCAAAATAGGTTGCCACGTTTTCGTTCATTTCGCCCGCGCCCACAAACAGCACATTCAGGCTGCTGATTTCGCCCACGCTTTGCTCTGCCATGCGCACGGCGGCGCTGGCCATAGAAACCACGTTATCGCCCACCCCGCTCAAACTGCGCACTTCTTTGGCAGCCTGAAACGTGCGTTGGAACAAGGCGTTGAGCCATGTGCTGATGCTGCCTTGCTCGCGAGCAATGCGCACCGCTTCTTTCATTTGTCCCAAAATTTGCGCTTCGCCCAACACCATGCTGTCTAAACCGCAAGCAACGCGGAAGGCATGGCGGATGGTTTCGCTGCATCCGAGCGTGTAAAGATAGGGGCGGATGTCGGCGGCGTTTACGCCTTGGTAGTCTGCCAGCCAGTTGATAATCATATCGGCTTCGCCCACGCAATACAGCTCGGTGCGATTGCAAGTGGACAGGATAACGGCTTCGGCAGCGGCGTTTACGCTTAAATCGCGCACAGCTTCGGGCAGCGCGGCGGCTGCAAAGGCGAGTTGTTCGCGGATGGCTAGGGGGGCGGTGTGATGGTTTAGCCCGATAACGGTGAGTTTCATGGCGTGGTTTTTTATTGGAAATGAATGGGCAAGATTATAGCAAAAAATTAAGCATTTATCGCAAACTTAAGATTTTAACTATTAAATGATATTCATTCTCACTTTGTGGCGATTTTTCCTTCGTTTTGCCCTTCGTTTTGCCCTTCGTTTTGCATAGGCATATAATCCGAAGTTTTCCACGAATGTTTGGGGGTTGCTCATGGATTTGCACGCGATTCGGCTGGATTACAGCCAGCAGGAATTATCGGAAACGCAATGTTTGGCGAACCCCATTGAGCAGTTTGAAGTGTGGCTGAGCGAAGCGATGGCGGCGCAGGTGAACGAGCCAACTGCGATGAATGTTGCCACGGTGGGCGCGGATAATCGCCCGACTAGCCGCGTGGTGCTGCTGAAAGAAGTGAACCCACAGGGTTTTGTTTTTTTTAGCAATTACACCAGCCGCAAGGGGCAGGCGTTGGCGCACAATCCGTTTGCTGCGCTCACGTTTTTTTGGGCGGAATTGGAGCGGCAGGTGCGCGTTGAAGGGCGGGTTTTCAGGCTACCTGAAAGCGAATCGGATGCGTATTTCGCCAGCCGCCCTTACACCAGCCGCGTGGGGGCTTGGGCGAGTGAGCAAAGCCAGCCGATTGCCAGCAAGGCGGTGCTTTTGGCGCGCGCGGCGATGTTTGGGGCGAAGCATCCGTTGCATGTGCCGCGTCCGCCGCATTGGGGGGGCTATGTGGTGCAGCCTGAACGCGTGGAATTTTGGCAGGGCAGGCCCAGCCGTTTGCATGACCGCGTGTGTTATGTGTTGGATGGCGCGGCGTGGACGAAAATGCGGCTGGCGCCGTAGTTTTGGCTTCGCTAAAGCGCGTAAACTTGCTTTCAGGCTGCCTTTTTATCAGCAAAACAATAATCAAGAGGAACTCAAAAATGGCTAAAAAATTTCCTATTTTCCCCAAACATCCTGAACGGATTTGCTGGGGCTGCGATAAATATTGCAAGGATGATGATTTGCTGTGCGGCAATGGCTGCGAGCGGATTCAGCATCCGATTGAGCTGGATGGTCCCGAGTGGTACAAAAATGGTGATTGGAGCAGCTTGCTGAGCAAGGAGCAGCAAATTGAGCTGGGCTTGATTCAACCCGAGCCTGCGCCCGAGCCAGAACCTGTGCCTGTTGAAACAACGGCGGCGAAAGTGAAGCCGCATATTAAGCTGCCGAGTAAGCATAAGGTTTGAGGCAGCCTGCGTAGCGAAGCGGAGTTGCGAAGCTAAAATGGAAAAACACGCTTTGTGCTAGGCAAAGCGTGTTTTTGTTTGCTTGGGGGATTATCCAAAGGCAGCCTGAAAACACTCTTTCAGGCTGCCTTTTGTGGCTTAATCAATCCACATCTTTCAACACTTTATTCAACACAGGCGCGCAAATCAGCATCAAACCGCCTGCCACTACACCGATGTAGAACAGCAGTTGATAAAAATCAGCGGCTTGTTTGGCGTCATAAAAGTTTTTGAACAGCAGCTCGCCCAGCGTGAAGCCGATGGAAAACGCCAAGAAATTCAGCGCCACCATTTGCGTTTTAAACACGGGCGGGGCGATTTTGGTGGCGAACGATGTAGCAATCGGCGAGAGCAGCAATTCGCCCACCACTAAAGATAATCAACAACAGCGCAAACACCAGCATAGACATCGGCTTGCCCGATGCCACAAACGGCACAAAGCCGAGAAAGGTTACGCCCGTAACCATCAGCGACAGGGCGAATTTCAGCGGCGTTTTGGGCTGGCGCTTACCCATTTTTGTCCACAGCGCGGCAAACACGCCCGAGAGCAAAATCACCCACACGCTTTCCAGCGAATCTTTCCACGACACGGGCACGGTAAAGCCCAAGAAATTGCGATTAACCGTTTCTTCAAAATACACCGTTACCACCGTGTAAAACTGCATAAACAGCGCCACAAACAGGCTCACCGCGATAAACATCGGAATATAAGCCACCACATAACGCTTATGCTGGGCATCAATGCGCGGGCTGGTGAACAGACGTACAAAATACACCACCGCCAGCAACACGCACGAGAGCAAAACTTGCGGGAAATTGCCTGTGTTCAACACACCCGAAGCGGCAGCGCCCACCACCGCAGCCACGCCTGCCAATGCAATGGCAGCGGCGGTTTTTTTCTGCGAATCAGGCAAAGGGTTAGGCGGTGGCGTGTGCGGCAGCGCGGCGCGTTTGCTGGCGTAAATGCTCAGCCCCAGCGCCATGCCCACCGCTGCTGCGCCAAAGCCATAATGAAAGCCGATTTTTTCTTGCAGCAAGCCAGTAAGCAACGGTCCGAAAAAGCTGCCGATGTTTACCGAAATATAAAAAATGGAAAAACCTGCATCGCGCAGCGGGCGGCGCTCTTCGCTTTCATACAGCGAGCCCACCATGGTGCTTACCGTGGGCTTCACCCCACCGCTGCCCAGCGCAATCAACGGCAGCCCGATAAACAGCTCCATCAGACCAGGCAGCGTAGCCAGCGCGATATGCCCCAGCATCACCACAATGCCCGAAACAAACAGCGTTTTTTCTGCACCCAACACGCGGTCTGCCAACCACGCGTCGAAGATGGTGGACAAATACACGCTGCCTCCATACGCGCCCAAAATACCGCCTGCCAGCGCTTTATCAATGCCCAAGCCGCCTTTGGTGGTAAAGCGCTCCCACAGTTCAATATGAAACAGCGTGGCAAGCTGGACGGGATGCCCGAAAAAAAGTCTTATTGCTGGGTTGAGAATGAGACACAACGTTACTCCTTAGTGATAATCTTTCGTTTTTTAACCGAATTTGACATAAATTCAAATAACAATAAAATGAATGGAGCGGATTTTGGCTTCGCTAAAACCCATTTTCAGGCTGCCTTTGCGTGCTGGCTCTTTAATAAGGGGCTGTACTAGATAAGCAGTCATGTTAGACTGCAAAAATGAATATAACTC
>CAUSAW010000058.1:0-12229 GCA_963529725.1 uncultured Kingella sp.
CAAGGCAGCCTG
Source organism: uncultured Kingella sp. (assembly GCA_963529725.1). Taxonomy (GTDB): domain Bacteria; phylum Pseudomonadota; class Gammaproteobacteria; order Burkholderiales; family Neisseriaceae; genus Kingella_B. The sequence goes on from CAUSAW010000058.1 coordinate 13, forward strand.
AAACGAAGTTCAGCGAAGCTAAAACCATTTAGCGCAAATAATTTCTCGGGTTCACCGCTTTGCCATTTTCGCGCACTTCAAAATGAAGCAAGCCCTCGTTTGACTGAAAACTGCTGCTCATCGTTGCAATCTGCTGCCCCGCTTCCACCCGCGCATGATTGCCCACCAACACGCCCGCATTATTGCTATACGCCGTAATCAGCGCCGCATTGTGCCGAATCAAAATCAAATTCGGATAACCGCGCACCTCGGTGCCCACATACACCACCTGCCCCGCCGCTGCTGCCAGCACAGGCGCGCCCGCCTCGCCCGCAATGTCCACCCCGCGATTACCGCCGCCAAACTCGCGCACAATGCGCCCATTAGCAGGCATCCGCAGCGCAATGGGCGGCACAGCAGGCGCATAATTCGCCGCCGATGCCGTAGCCCCACGGCTCACGCGCAACTGCTGCCCCACCACCACCTTATCGCTGCGCAAATTATTCCAACTTTTCAACTGGTTCACACTCGTGCCAAAGCGCAAACCAATGCGATACAAATTATCGCCCGCTTTCACGCAATAAAACCCCTTAACAGGATTTCTGCACGACGCGCCCTGCCCCGTGCCACTGCTGGAACACGCCGCCAACAGCGCCGCGCTCAAAATCATCCACAAACGAATCACAAATTTCATAAAACAACCCATAAGGCAGCCTGAAAACCGCCCGATTATAGCAGCAAGCCTATTACTTAACCGTATTTTACAGACGCAAAACTTGTATAATCGCCCCCCATCCCTATTTGTTGCCCCATCTCAACCCCATCCGAAAGACCACCATGCAATATCTTGGCATCGCCTTGCTTATTCTCATCTTCGCCGAAATCTTTTCCATCATCTTCATCATCAAACTTATTGGCGCCCTTGCTGCGCTCTGCCTGATGATACTGGCGTTTATGCTGGGTTCATTTTTAATGAAACGCAGCGCAGGGCTATCCCAGCTTATCCTTGCAGGCAGCGTGTTGCGCACAGGTGGGCGCGTTTCGCTTTACCAAATGCTCTACCCTATTCGCATTCCCATCGCCGCTTTCTTGTTTATGCTGCCTGGCTTTTTCTCCGATCTTATCGCCCTGCTGTTGCTGCTCCCCTTTGGCAGCGCGCCCAGCCAAAACCAGCAGCAAAATCCATTTAGCCAATACGATCCATATAACTCATCGCCGTTTACACGCGGCAGCGGCAGCGATGGCGACATCATAGAAGGCGATTTTGTGGTGCAAGATGGCAAGTCGCAAAGGCAGCCTGAAAAGCGCAAAACAACGCCCGATTTAATTGAACACAAAAAGTAAACAGGCAGCCTGAAACGAGTTTGAACGCAAGTTTACGCGCTTTCGCGCCACAAAAATCATTCATCCCCACACACTCAACACAAGGAAACAACCATGACCGAAACCGAATTCATCGCCCACAGCGAAACCCTGTTCACCCACATTGAAGACAGCCTAGACGACTACGATTTTGACTGCACGCGTGCGGGCAACGTGCTCACCATAGAAGCCGACGATGGCACGCAAATCATCGTTAACCGCCACACGCCTAACCAAGAATTGTGGATTGCCGCCAAAAGCGGGGGCTACCACTTCGCCGAGCGCAACGGACAATGGCTCGCCACCCGCGATGAGCGCGAATTTTTTGCCGTGTTAAACGAAGCGTTGAGCGCGGCGGCAGGCGAAAGCGTGGCGATTGCGGCGCTGTAAAACATCAGGCAGCCTGAAAACAAGTTTAAATGCACGTTTTAGCTTCGCTGAAACTCGCTTCGCTCGTTTTCAGGCTGCCTTTTTGCTTGCCAAATCCGCTATATCCGCTATAATGCGCGACTTCATTGGCGGGTCTCTCCGCATGGTGATTTTGAGCAACGGGTCAGGGGCGGAAGCCAGCAGCCCACTTAGAAAAGCCAGTGCCGGGGGTCAGGCTCGCCACCCCATACACGCAAATCCTGTTTCCCCGCGAAACAGGATTTTTCACTATCCATGTTCACCAGCAGCATGGCTAACTTTTTATTTTAGGTGCGAACGCAAGGTACATTTCAAGCCCATGGCAAAACAATGAGCGCAAAAGCTCAACGCCGTCGCCACACCAAAGAGATAACAAGTAGCCATGCTGATGGTGAACTGGCTTCTTACCATCTAGGCAGCCTGAAAATGCTCCCATTGCACCTTGCCATCGTTGGACACACCAACACAGGCAAAACTTCTTTGCTCCGCACGCTCTTGCGCGACAGCCAATTTGGCGAAGTCCAAAACGCCGCCGCCACCACGCGCCATGTGGAAAGCGCCAGCATCAACATCCAAGACCAACCGCAAATCCAGCTTTACGACACCCCTGGGCTAGAAGACGCAGGCGGCGTGTTAGATTGGCTGGAACAAAACACCAGCGCCCAGCAAGACGGCATTGAACGCATCAACCAACTGCTCACCAGCGCCGAAGCCCAAGGCGATTTTGCGCAAGAAGCCAAAGTGCTGCGCCAGCTCATCAACAGCGACACCGCCTTATACGTTATCGACGCGCGCGAACCCGTGTTGCCCAAATATAAAGACGAACTCACCATCCTATCGTGGTGCGCTAAGCCGATTATGCCCGTGTTCAATTTCACCCACGGCCGCGATTTAGCCGCATGGCAAACCGCGCTTGCCCGCCGCAATTTGCACGTTATCAGCAGCTTTGACACCATCGCGTTTGACTTCAACGGCGAAATCCAACTCTGGCACAACCTTGCCACCATGCTGCCCAATCGGCAAAGCATTGACCAGCTTATCGCCCATCGCCAACAAGAATGGCAGCAGCTCAACCAAACCGCCCACCAAATCATCGCCGAAAGCCTGATCAACATCGCCGCCTATGCCTATGCCAAGCCCGATAGCGAGCCGCTGGAAGCCGCCCAAACCAGTATGCAAAACACCGTGCGCCAACACGAGCAGCACACCCAGCAACACCTGAGCCAACTCTATCGCTTCTATCAAAGCGACTGGGCAAACCCCAGCCAATCCGCCATCCAAGCATTCAGCCAAGACCCATTTGACGCCGAGCAGCTTAAAGCCTACGGCATCCGCACTGGCAAAGGCGCGGCGGCAGGCGCACTCATTGGGCTGGGGCTAGACGCGCTCACGCTGGGCACATCGCTGGGGCTGGGCAGCGCGGTGGGCGGCATCATCGGTGGCATCGTTACCAACTGGCAAAGCCTGTATCACAAAATCAGCGGCACCGACACCCTATATATAGACAACCCCACGCTCACGCTGATTGCCGCGCGCGCCCTTGCCCTGCTCTCGCTGCTGCAAACGCGCGGACACGCCAGCCAAAGCCCAATTGCCTTGCAACATCCCGCCAGCCCGCCGTGGCAGCCTGAAAACCTGCCCGAGACGCTAAAAAAAGCCCGCGCCCATCCGCGCTGGTCTAGTTTGAACGGCGAGTTCAACAGCAAAAGCAAGCCCGCCGCCGTGCAAAGCCTTGCCCAGCAGCTTATTCAAATCAGCAATAGGCAGCCTGAAAACGCTTGATGGCGCGTTGGCAGCGTGCTGTGTGGTGTTGAAATTGCGCCGCGATGCTTTCGGCTTGAATATAAGCGCAACACGTTTCGCCAAAGCAAAATGCGGTTCACAAGCGCCCCCAAAGGCAGCCTGAAAACCAATCAACAAGGCATTCTGATTAATGATAATGCACACGCCGCCCCTGCCCTTTTCAGGCTGCCTTATCTATTCCAACCCACTCCCCAAATCCCATCATGTCCCACCTTATCGCCCATCTCCAAGCCGTCCAAAACCAAATCGCCCAAGCCGAAACGCAAGCGCAACGCCCCGCTGGCAGCGTTCAACTGATTGCCGTTAGCAAAACCTTTCCTGCCGACAACATCCGCACGCTCTATCAACACGGGCAGCGCCATTTCGGCGAAAACTACATCCAAGAATGGCACGACAAAATCGCCCAGCTTGCCGACTGCCCCGACATCGTCTGGCACATTATCGGCAATGTGCAATCCAACAAAAGCCGCATCGTCGCCGAACACGCCCACTGGCTGCACACGCTAGACAGCGAAAAACTCGCCAACCGCCTGAGCAACCAACGCCCCGCCCACCTGCCCGCTTTGCAAGTGCTGATAGAAATCAACATCGCCCGCGAACCCGCCAAACACGGCATCGCGCCTGAAGAGCTGCCCGCGCTTGCCCAAGCCGTCGCCGCCCTGCCCCGCCTAAATCTGCGCGGCTTAATGTGCGTCGCCAGCAACACACCCCATCCCAGCGAACTGCGCCAACAATTCAACCAAATGCACCGCCTGCTCGCCCAACTGCAAACCATCGCCCCCCAAGCCGATACCCTATCCATGGGCATGAGCGGCGACATGACCCTAGCCATAGAATGCGGCGCAACCATGGTGCGCATTGGCAGCGCGATTTTTGGCAAGCGCGATTATTCAGCAGCCTGAAAACGTTAAAAACAAGCCAAACCGATTTTCAGGTTGCCTTAATACATAAAAGCCGCCTGAAAACCAAAATGGAACGGCAACGGCTCGCCGCCAACGCTGATTAAACACCACATGACTGGTTTGCCAAAATGTCGGCGAGCCGTCAACGCTCCATCGGTTACAAATTTTGCAAAGATTTTCAGGCTGCCTTAAATACACAAAAGCAGCCTGAAAACCCATCCCCCACTTTCAGGCTGCCCCACTCTCTAAGCCATAGCACCAAAAATTCTAAACCCACCCCCGCCCATCCATTACAATCCCACCCTTTCAACACCCCACAAGGAAAAATCATGTTTAAACACACGCTCTTAGGCTTCTCCATCGCTGTTGTACTCGCCGCTTGCGGCAAAGGTGGCGATGCCCCCGCCGCATCCGCCGTTGCCCCACAACCTGCCGCATCCGCCGCGTCCAACGCCGATGCCAGCGCAGCCAGCGGCAACCTGCTAGACAAACTCAACAACAAAGAAACCATCCTAGTCGGCACCATGGGCACCTACGCCCCCTTCACCTACCACGAAAAAGACGGCACGCTAACAGGCTACGACGTGGAAGTAACCCGCGCTGTTGCCGCCAAACTCGGTGTGAAAGTGGAATTCAAAGAAACGCCGTGGGATGCCATGATGGCAGGCTTAAAAGCAGGACGCTTTGACATCGTTGCCAACCAAGTTGCGCTCACTTCGCCCGAGCGCCAAGCCATGTTTGACAAAGCCACGCCATACAGTTGGAGCGGCAAAATGCTGGTTGCCCGCGCCGACCACGCCGATGTCGCCAAACTAGAAGACATCAAAGGCAAAAAAACCGCCGTGATGCTGGCTTCCAACTACGATGAAGTCGCCAAAAAAATGGGTGCAGATTTGGTGCACACCGACACCATGGCGCAAGGCTTGCTCATCGTGCAACAAAAACGCGCCGAATTCACGCTTAACGACGAACTCTCGCTGCTGGACTATCTGAAAAAAGACCCCAACTCGGGCTTGAAATCGGTATGGCGCACCCCTGCCACCGAAAAACTGGGCGCAGGCTTGGTAATCAACAAGGGCAACGATGAAGCGCTCGCCAAAATCAACGGCGCAATGGAAGAATTGCAAAAAGACGGCACGTTGAAAAAATTAGGCGAACAATTTTTCGGCGAAGACGTGAGCGTGCATTAAACAGCGCGCTCGTTTAGTCGCTACGCAAAAAGGCAGCCTGAAAACGCATCCACACGTTTTCAGGCTGCCTTTTTATGTTTTCGCTTAGGCGCTTACTCGCACTTCAACGCGCTCACCCGCGCAGGGAAATCGCGCTCGGCAACTTTGCACATTTCCACGCGCTGCTTGGGCGTGGCGGCGGGCAAGGCTTGCACCAAAAATTTCACCGCTTCGCGCGCAGGCATGGTTGCCGCTTGGCTGGTTTTGGCAAAGCAGGCATCGGCGCGTTTGAAATAATGCTGGCACTCGGCAGGCAGCTCGTCGTAGGTAAGCGGCTTGGCGTGGCTGATGCCGCGGTAGTGAGCTTGCGCCCATGCGCTCGCGCCCAACAACAGCGCGAATAGAATGGTTTTTTTGCTTGGCATGGTTGTGTCCTTTGCAGGGAAAATGAAAGGCGTGGATTATACGCCGATGGCGCGGGGATAGGCAGCCTGAAAACTAATTGGGCTGATTGAGCGCAAGGAATGGTGGGGGTGGGGGGGATAGGTTTCAGGCTGCATCGGGCTTCAAAGGCAGCCTGAAATAAGGTTCAACGTGATAACAACGAGACAACCATTCAAACCACGCCGCAATCGTTTTCAGGCTGCCGCATCCACAACAGGCAGCCTGAAACGCAACCCACCTGTAAAAACCATTTGGAAAGCGCCAAACGGTTTTGCTTTTTCAGGCTGCTGCAACGCGGGCGCGATATTTGGACAGACTGAAAGGGGTTTGCGCGTGGGGTGCAGGGGCTTGCCCCTGCTCGTGGTAGGCGACGAAACGCCTGCTCTGGCAAAAGATAAGCGATGTTGAACTGAAAGGCAGCCTGAAACTTGGGCAGAACTCTGCGGCGGCGTGGCTAATGGAAGGTTGGCGGTTTGCTGGCTGTGCGCTGTTATCTGATGTGGCAATCAACCGCGTACTTTGGCGATGAGTCTTCGCTATGCTATGTGGGCGTTTTGGGCTGGCATAAAGGTTTCAGGCTGCCTTTGCTTCGCAAAATTCGCAAAAAAAGGCAGCCTGAAACCAAGTTCAGAAGTTCGGCGTAATCAAACGTGGGGCAATCGCCCAAACCGTCACCACAATAATTTTCAGGCTGCCCCATCCCCCAAAGGCAGCCTGAAAACCATTCCAACGCGCTCACATCAACGCCAGCGCATGCAAACATTTCTCGCGCAGCCCATTCTGCGGCGCAAGCGTTAAATTGCGCAATTCCAGCGTGTAGGGCGCGCCTGTTTTATCGGCTTGCAACACGCGGTGGGCAAGCAGGCTGGCGAGTTTGTCGGGGGGCGTGCCGATGGGGTAATCCTGATACGAGATGATTTCGCTGTGCACGGCGGGCGGCGGCTCGTTAAACACTTTGTCCATCAATTCGCCGCGCTTGGCGTAGGTTTTCCATGCGATGTGCTGCAACGATGCGCCTGCCACGTGCGGCTTCAAAAAGGCGATGTCGTCGCCGTGCATGCCTGCGCGTTGTGGCGTTTGCTCAGGGTCGGACGCATTGAGCGTGCCAAAATCGCTGTGTGCCAAGGGCGCGGGATAGACCACGGCATCGGTGTGCCATTCGGCGCGGCATTCGGCGTGAAACATACCAAACGGCGCGGAGGTTGCCAGCCGCAGCAGCAGCGGGCGGGGGAAATAGCCACGCCGTTGCACGGGGATGCGCCAGCGCATCGGTTCGCTTTTCAGGCTGCCTGAAAGCTGGCAACGCTGCCACGCGCTGTGGTCGGCTTCACTGTCTTCATCCACCTCTTCGCGCGATTCGCTGCGCCACCAAAACACGCGGGCGCGTTTGCCCGAATGCTCGGTGCTGATTTCGGCTTCGGCGGTGTCGCCTGCGAACACTTCGCCTTCATAGCGAATGGTTAGATGCAAGCCAAGCAGTTGGCGGCGCGTCATCAGCGCGGCAATGCCGATAAACGCCAGCACCCAAAAGCAAATCGCATACGCCACGTTCACTTGATAATTGACCGCGCCCACCCAAATCGCCACGCTCAACAGCATCATGCTGATGCACAGCTTGGTGGGGCGCAGCGAAACGTGTCGCCCTGCGATGCTGCGCTCTTCTGCCAGCAGCAGCGTTTCTTTGGGCTTGCGGTTAAACAGCGACATTTTCGGCAATTTCCATCAAGGCGTGGCTGCTGCTTTGCTGCTGCAAAGACTGCAAACGATGATTGCCCACGGGCACCCACACCGCTTTCACATCCTCGGGCAACACAAAATCGCGCCCATCCAAAAACGCCCACGCCTTTGCCGCGTTGGCGATTGCCAAGCCTGCGCGCGGGCTTAATCCCACCGCAAACAGCCCCGCGCGGCGCGTTGCCGCCACCAAGCGGAAAATATAATCCGCCACCGCTTCGGAAAGCGTGATGGCTTGCACCTGCTCTTGCCATTGCAACAAGGTTTCGGGCGAGCCAACCGCTTGCAGCTTGGGCAGCAGCTTGCGCCTATCACACTGAAAATAAAGCTGTTTTTCCGCCTCTGGCACGGGATAACCCATGCTCAGGCGCATCATAAAGCGGTCTAACTGGCTTTCAGGCAGCGGAAACGTGCCCAGCTGTTCAGACGGATTTTGCGTTGCCACCACCAAAAACGGGCGCGGCAGGCGATAAGTGCGCCCATCCACCGACACCTGCCGCTCTTCCATCGCTTCCAACAGCGCCGATTGCACCTTGGGCGAAGCGCGGTTGATTTCATCCGCCAGCACAAATTGGTGGAACACGGGGCCGGGGTGAAATTTGAAATTGCCTTCGTTGGGCTGGAACACGTTGATGCCGAGCAAATCGGCGGGCAGCATATCGTTGGTGAACTGCACGCGCTGGTATTTCAGCCCCAGCACGGCGGCAAGGCTGGTCGCCAGCGTGGTTTTGCCCACACCCGGTACGTCTTCCAGCAAAACGTGTCCGCCCGCGAGTATGCAAGTAAGCAGTTGTTTTAATACAGTTTGTTTGCCAAGAATGATGGCGTTGAGTTGTTTGAACACGGGGTCAAAGGCGGGGTTGGGCATGGTGTTCCTTTTGGGGATTGAGGTTAGGGAATAGGTTTCAGGCTGCCTTGGTCGGGTTGCATAGGCGTTGATGCAGCCTAAAAAGTGGTTGAGTCGTTTGTGGCTTGCAATATGAACAGCATCCATAAAACGTTGTGTGGTGTCCTAAAAAGTAGGCTACACCGCGATTCCCTCTCCCGCTGGCGGGGGAAGGAACAGATAGCAGAATGTTTAACTTATGCGGTTTTTCAAAAACGTTTTCAGGCTGCCTTTGTTGCATCACTCGGCGATTGAGGCAGCCTGAAAAGCCTGCGCAGCAGCCATTTAAACAGGGCAAACAGCGGAAACGACAATACAAAACACAGCAACACCTGCCCCAAGCCACTCAACGTTTTAAACGACAGCGGCACCACTCGGTTATCCGCCGTAATGCGGTATCGCTGGGACGATTCAAACCATTCGTTGTTCACATACAGCTCAAACGTGTCAGGCGCAAGCGGCTGCAAGCGGAAGTATTCGCCGTATTCATCGTTTGCCACATAAACCTCGCGCACCAGCGTTTCATTGCTTTGCCAGCGATTAAGCGCAACAGGCAGCACCTCACCCGCCGTGTTGCGCACCAAAACGGAAAAGCGCGGATGAATTTCGCTGCCCTGCGTGTATGGCTCGGCGGGCAAATGGCGGAAAACCAACACCAGCGCGAGCATCAGCACATACCATGTGATGATGTGCGCGGCGGAGTTGAGCAGTTTGAGCAGGACGGTGGTAAGCAAGGTGCGTGGGAGCATTTTCAGGCTGCCTTAACAGGGGCGACGGCGTTTTCGCTGGTGTTTGCATCATGCAAAGCTGCGTGGGCGCGGTTAATTTGCTGGATGATACGCAGCAGGAGTAAGGCGCAGGCAATATGGCATATCACGCTCAATATCGCCATTTTGTTTGCCCATATTTGGATATTGATGGCGTTAAGCAAATCATGCGCGTTGTGTGCAATGTTAGCCTCTTGCTCGGCGGTTACGGCAAAAGAGCGTGCCACGCGCGCTACTATCCCGCCAATCAGCCATGTTGCCCACCAAAGCGGCAGCAATGCAGCAGATGGCTGGGATTGCACACGTTTCAGGCTGCCTTGATAAAGCTGCTTCATAGCAATATAAGGCGCAACAAAATTCACCAACGGAATGAAAAAGCTGCCCAATGCCCATGCAGGCGAATCAGGTAAATTTGGGATGCGAAATGATTGGGCATTGGCATGAGCGCGGAGTATCCAGCAAGCGATAAAAACCATGGAAACGAGAAACACCACGGTTTCGGCATAGTTCATCAGGTTGAGCACGGTATCTGTGATAGGAATATTCAGCCCAGCTAAACTGCGCTGGTTTGCTAACGCGGTTTGCATCGGCTGATACACAGCAATCAGCATCAACACGCCAACAGCAACAACGCTTATTTTCAGCAGCACAAATAACCACACCGCCGCCGCAACCCATTTGCCCAACCCCGCTGCCGGTTGATAGGTATAAGTTCGTTTCATCCGTATTCTCTTTTTTCAGGCTGCCTAATTGCGCTATCCAAGGCAGCCTGAAAATCATTCAATCAATCTTGATGTATTCCACCGCCAAAATTTCAATCTGCTCGCGCCCCTCGGGCGTGCTCAGCCACACGCTGTCGCCCTCGCGCGCTTTAATCAGGGCGCGGGCAAGCGGCGATTTCCATGAGATTTTGTTGTGCGCGGCATCAATTTCATCCTCGCCCACAATGCGGACGGTTTGCTCCGCGCCGTTGCCGCGTTCCAGCGTAACCGTGGCGGCGAAGAACACTTGGTCGGTGGGCTCGCGCGTTTCGGGGTTCACCACCACCGCATCTTGCAGGCGTTTGGTTAAAAAGCGAATACGGCGGTCAATCTCGCGCATTCGGCGTTTGCCGTAAAGGTAATCGCCGTTTTCGCTTCGGTCGCCATTGCTGGCTGCCCAGTTCACAATTTGCACGATTTCAGGGCGTTCTTTGTTCACCAGTTGATAGAGTTCGTTTTGCAAGGCGGCGTGCCCTGCGGGGGTCATGTAGTTTTTGATTTCGGACATACTGCTCGGCGCGGTGCGGTAAAAAAGGCGTATTTTAACGTAAATATGTTGGCATGAATGGTTTTCAGGCTGCCTTAAATTTACGTTTCGTTACAAATGGTGTACCATGCGCACGCTTTGCATTTTTATCGCACGACAACGGCACAACCGTTGCCCGATTTGATAAAGCTGCCGTTTCCAAACGAAACTGCCCCTTTGTCAGGTAGGTGAAAATCAACAAGTCCTCTCTTCTTAAATCTTTTTGCCAATAAAGGAAATGAAATGAAAGTTTTTTACGACAAAGATGCTGATTTATCCCTAATCAAAGGTAAAACCGTGGCGATTATTGGCTACGGCTCGCAAGGTCATGCCCATGCTGCCAATTTGAAAGACAGCGGCGTGAACGTGGTGGTGGGTTTGCGCCAAGGCGCTTCTTGGAACAAAGCGGCGGCAGCTGGTTTTGATGTGCGCACGGTTGCCGAAGCCACCAAAGCGGCGGATGTGGTAATGGTTTTGCTGCCTGATGAAAACCAACCGCTGGTTTACAAAAACGAAATCGCGCCCAATTTGAAAGACGGCGCGGCGTTGGCGTTTGCCCACGGCTTTAATATTCATTACAACCAAATCGTTGCGCCCAAAGGCGTTGATGTGATTATGATTGCGCCCAAAGGCCCAGGGCATACCGTTCGCAGCGAGTTTTTGAAAGGCGGCGGCGTGCCTTCTTTGATTGCGGTGCACCAAGATGCCACAGGTAAAGCGCGCGATGTGGCGTTGTCTTACGCGGCGGCAAATGGCGGCACCAAAGGCGGCGTGATTGAAACCGATTTCCGCCAAGAAACCGAAACCGATTTGTTCGGTGAGCAAGCGGTGTTGTGTGGCGGCTTGGTTGAGCTGATTAAAACAGGCTTTGAAACCTTGACCGAAGCGGGCTACGCGCCTGAAATGGCTTATTTTGAATGCTTACACGAGATGAAGCTGATTGTGGATTTGATTTACGAAGGCGGCATTGCCAACATGAATTATTCCATTTCCAACAACGCGGAATACGGCGAATACGTTACCGGCGTGGAAGTCATCAACGAGCAATCACGCGAAGCGATGCGCAATGCGCTCAAACGCATTCAATCGGGCGAATACGCCAAAATGTTCATCACCGAAGGCGCAACCAACTACGCCAGCATGACGGCGCGTCGTCGTCAAAACGCGGCGCATCCTGTGGAGCAAATCGGTGCGCAATTGCGCGGCATGATGCCTTGGATCACCAAAAACAAATTGGTTGACCAAGATAAAAACTAATCTGCGCTAAATCATCAGGCAGCCTGAAAAAACAAAACCGTTTGGTGTTCTGCCAAACGGTTTTTTATTAGATAGGGTGGGTTTCAGGCTGCGCCACTTGGTTAGTTTACTGCAAACGTTTGGGGCTACTGCATCTCCCCTACGTCCAGCCGAACGCAGCATTCTTTTTGGGGCTGTACTAGATAAGCAGTCATGTTAGACTGCAAAAATGAATATAAC
>CAUSAW010000059.1:0-12187 GCA_963529725.1 uncultured Kingella sp.
TTAAAGTGCTGCGTAGATGGTGTGGTATTTAGGGCTTATCTAGTACAGCCCCTTTGTTTTTCAGGCTGCCTAAACCATCTTCCCTGTTTGCGCGGCATCTTGTTCCAAATAATAAATAAACGCTTCTTCCATATTGGGCTGCCCGCTTTGCTTGACGATGTTGGCAGGGGTGTCCATCGCCAGCACGCGCCCGCGGTGCATTAGGCTGATGCGATCGCACCGTTCTACTTCGTTCATAAAATGGGTGGTTACGAAGATGGTGATGCGGTCTTGGCGCGAGAGTTTGAGCAGGGTGCGCCAAAACATGGCGCGGGCGGCGGGGTCCACGCCTGATGTGGGTTCGTCCAAAATCAGCACTTCGGGCGAATGCAGGCAGGCGGCGGCTAATTGCAGGCGTTGGCGGATGCCCAGCGGCAAGCTGGCGGGCTTGGTGTGTTCTACGGCGACTAGGTCAAAATCGTGCAGTGCTTGGGCGATGGCGGTTTTGCTGTTGGCGATTTGGTAGAGCTTGGCGTGCAGTTCTAGGTTTTGGCGCACGGTGAGTTCTTCGTATAGGGAGAAGGCTTGCGACATATAGCCCACGCGCTTTTTGGTTTCTATGCTGCCTGCGTCGATGGGTTCGCCCAGCAGTTTTGCCGTGCCCGATGTGGGTTCCAGCAGCCCTGTAAGCATTTTCATGGTGGTGGATTTGCCGCAGCCGTTTGAGCCGAGAAAGCCGAATATTTCGCCCTTTTGGATTTCAAAGCTCACATGGTCAACAGAAGTGAAACTGCCGAATTTTTTGGTCAAATCGTGCGCTTCCATGGCAAGCGGGGCGTTGGCTTCGGGGATAAAGGGTGGCAACACTAAATCGGCGGCGTTGTCTTGCTTATCGGGCGGCAAAAGTTTGATGTAGGCATCTTCCAGCGTGGCGGCGTTCAGCCGTTGCATGGCGGCGCGGGTGGGCTCGTTTGCCAACAGGCAGCCTGAATCCATGGCGAGCAGGTGTTGGAATTGCTCGGCTTCGTCGATATAGGCGGTGGCGACGATAACGGTCATGCCGCTTTGTTCTTGTTGCAGGTCGTGCACCAGCTGCCAGAATTGGCGGCGCGATAAGGGGTCAACGCCAGTGGTGGGTTCGTCCAGAATCAGCAAGTCGGGGCTGTGCACTAGCGCGCAGCACAGGCTGAGTTTTTGTTTCATGCCGCCCGATAGCTTGCCTGCGGCGCGGCTGGGGAAGGGGGCGAGCCCTGTGGCATCCAGCAGCCGTTGGATGCGCGCTTGGCGCTGGCTGCGGTTGAGCCCGAATAGGCGGGCGTGGAAGTCTATGTTTTCTTGCACGGTGAGCGTGGGGTAGAGATTTTTGCCCAAGCCTTGCGGCATATAGGCGATGCGGTGGGATAGGGCTTGGCGCTGGTGTTTGTTTGCCATGTCGCCGCCGAGTACGCACACGCTGCCTGTTTGGATTTTGCGCACGCCTGCAATGATGGACAGCAGGGTGGATTTGCCCACGCCGTCTGGCCCAATCAGCCCAACGGTTGCGCCTTGCGGAATGCTTAGGCTGATGTTGTTCAGGGCTTGGGTTTTTTTGTTGTAGTGATGGGATAGGGCTTGGATTTGGATGGCGTGGGACATGGGGAACACTCGTAAACAGGGGATGCGGTTGGCAATGGGGCGATTATAGTTGGCGCTTGGACAGGTGTCCAAAGCGGGGCGCATAAGGCAGCCTGAAAACGCGTTTACGCGCTGTTGCAAAGCGAAAATGGGGCGGCGGTTTATGGGATAAATCAGCGGATGATGGTCATCACTTGATAGGGCGTGGCATCCAGCAGCGGCTCGTGTTCCAAAGGAATATGGCGCTCGGCGCAGAAGGTTTTGATGAGCCGCAGCTCGGGCGTTTCGTTGCTCGGGGCGATGAGCACTTTTTCAGGCTGCCGGCGCAGGATGGCGCGGGTGGCTTCGGCGATGCTGGGTTTTAGGCGGTTGAGATCGGCGATGCGGTGTTGGCGTTGGATTTGGGCGAGACTGGCGAGCAGTTGTTTTTGCGGAATTTTGTGTTCGCGGCTCAAATCGGGCAAAACGGCTTGCGGCAAAACTTGCTCCACTTGGGCAACGAAGTGGTTGAACGGCGCGGTCTCGGCGGTGTAATGCTGGGCGATTGGGTCGTAATAATAAACCGCGTGTTGCTGGGGATAGGCTTGGTATAGGCTGCGCGAGATAAAGCCTGCGATGGGGCTGCCGAGTATGCCGAAGGGGATGAGCCAGTCGCCGCCGTAGGGGCTGTAATCGGATAGATCGCTGGTGGGGTCGGATAGGGTGAGTAGCTGCATGGGGATGCGCGGGGCGAGTTGTTGCCAGCTTTGGCGCAGGTTGGTGGTGATTGCGCCCTTGCCAATCCAGCCGTCTATGCAATAGATGGCGGCTTGGGGATGGCGGGCGAGAATGGTTTCCAGCGCGGCGCGGTCTAGCCCTTTGTCTTTGATGATGGAGATGCCGTAGTGGTGGGTGGGGTGTTGCTTGGCGAGATGGCGTTTGAGCAGCACGCCCAGCGGCAGCCCTGCGCGAATCAGCGAGAGCAGCACGATTTGCGGCTGTTTTTGCGTTTCAGGCTGCCTGAAAATGTAGTCGCTCAGGGCGATGATGCCTTGGGCGATTTTGTGGCGATAGCGGGCAAGGTATTCGTGGTAAATCGCCATTTGCAGCTCGCTGGGCGGCGCTTCGGGCTGGATGAAGTCGGCATAATGGGCTTTGCCTCTTTGGATCAGTCGCTCTTTTTCGGCGATGGGCAGCATTTTGAAGTGTTTGTGGTTTTGCGCGGTGAGCATTTCCAGTTGCAGGATAACGTCGTTGGGGGAATAGGTGAGTGGGGTCATGGTGGTTTGGGGGCAGCCTGAAAAGGGGTTAGCGGTATAAATCTTCTTGGAAATGTTGCTCGGGTTGGGTGTGTTGTAACAGGCGGTGGATTTGCGGATTGGTTTGGCAGGGGGTGATTAGGTAGTCCATCAGCAGCATAAAGGGGAGATCGGATGTGGCGTTGCCAAAGCCAATGTTTAGGCTGTTGGGTGGCTGCTGTTGCAGGATTTGCGCGACGCGGTGTTCTTTGGTGTAGGCATGGGGGATAAGCACATAGTAGCCGTTGCGCACTTTGCGTAGGGCAAAATCGTGCCATTGGGCAAGCTGTTGGGTTAGGCGGGCGCGCAGGGTGGCATCGGCTAGGGTGTCGTCTTTGATTTTGAGATAGCAGGGGATGTGGTTATCGCTTTTAATCTCTACGCGCTGGAATTGGGCGGCGAGCGCGGTTAAGGCAGCCTGAAAAGGGGCTGCGCTGGGCTGGTTTTGCAGGTCAAAAAATTCTATTTGGTCGGGATGGCTGGCGCTGGTGCGGAGCTTGGCTTGGATGGCGCCGAAGTTGGCGATTAGGTGGATATGGGGCGTGGCGCTTTGGGCGAGAAAGGGGGCGAACAGCGGGGCGATGTTGTGGATATTGGCGAGATCGCGCGCGGTTACGGCATAAAAATGGGCGGGGCGGCTGGCGAGCAGGTGGGTGAGCAGGTGTTGCTTGCGGCTGATGATTAGGTTGTCGCCGATGCGTTGCTGAATTTGGGCTTGGGCGTTGCCGGCGGTTTCGCGGGCGTGGCGGGTGGGGGAGCTGGCGACGGTGTCGTCAATATCAAAAAACAGGTTGAGACGCATGGGTGTCCTTTGGGGGCGATAGGCAGCTTGAAAATGGGGGCGCTGGTTTTAGCTTTGCAACGCAGGCTGCCTAGATTAGGCTGAATAGGCGGGGGATATGGTGGATTAAGCCGTGCGAATAAATGCCTTGCGCGTTGGTGGCATAGGGGGCGACGAAGACGGCATCGTAGTCGTGGTTGGGCGGCAGGTTGTAAACGAAACGGCTGCCTTGCGGGGTGTCTATTTCGGCTTTGTGGCGGATGGGGTAATCCGTGCGCGGTTGGCACAGGATGGGCGATCGGGTGATGGAGCCGAGCCAGATTTGCGCGTGCGGCGCGTGTTGTTGCAGGGCGCGGGCGGCGAGTTCGCTGTGGTAGTGGTTTTCGCCGCAGGCGAGCACGAGCACTTTGCGCCATGCGTGGCTGTTACCCCAGTTTTGCGGATTGAGCCGCTGCGCGATTTGGGCTTGGTGCGCGCGGATGTGTTGCGCGTGTTCGGCGCTGGCGGTTTGCCGGTGCAGGGCAAGCTGTTCCGTTTGGAAACGCTCGGGCAACGGCGCGGCATCGTGCAGCCAGCTTTGCGCGTGGTCTAGGCTTGCCACATCGGCGCAGTTATCGGCAGCCTGAAAATCAAACCGCCCTTGCGCGAGACTGAATGCGTGTTCCGTCCATGTGCTGTGCGGCGCGTATTGTTCGGCGATTTGGCGCAGTTCGCCGATTTGTTCGCGCCAGTCTAAAAAAGACAGGGTGATGATGTGTTTGGGGCGCGCGTGGGCGAAGCATTGCGGATGGCGGGCAAGGATGCTTTTCAGGCTGCTTTTAAGCGTGTTGCCTGTGCTGTATTCGTCGTCGATGAACACCAACGCGTCAATCTGTTGCAGCGCAGGGTCGGGCAGGTAGTGGCGCGTGTGGTGGCTGTGGCTTTCTTCAAACTGCGCCCAGATGTGCGCGGGGCTGGGGAACAGCGCGGTTTCGCGGGTGCTGGCGATGTGGGTGATGTGGGTGATGTGGGTGATGTGGGTGATGTGGGTGATGTGGGTGATGTGTTGATGGGGCTGGGGGCGCAGCTGTTCTAGGATTTTCAGCCCGATTTGGGTGGCGGTTTCTGCCATGGAAATCATCAGGATGCGGCTTGGCGCGGTTGCGTTGGGCGGCGCGATGCGGGCGAGATATTGGCTGAGCGCTTGGGCGAGCGATTGGTAGGCGGCGGCGATGGTGGGATGGTGGATGGGCTGGGGGATATGGCGCGATAGGATTTTGCTGACGAATAAATAGGCGCGCTTGGGGTTGATGCGCTCGGCAACGGCGTAAAGCTCATCGGGCGCGAAGGGTTGCCCCGTGCGGTGGTCGGGCACAAGGGTGCGCTGGGGGTGGTTGGACGGGGTGTGTTGGATGATGAGCGTGCCTTGGTGCAGGCGGTGGATGTATTGGGACATGGTTGGGTGGGCTTGTTTGGGTGGATGGCGTGGTGCGGCGGCAGTCTGAAAACGGAGTTTCAGGCTGCCGTTGGCGCGTATGGTTGGGAACAACTATTCAGGTTGCTGCATGGCAAGAATGCGCTTTGCCCATGCGTAATGCGTGGTGGGTTCTATCATGGCTTGCCGGTGGTTGGACACGCCGCCGTGCAAGCCGCCGTTTTGTTCGGCTTCTTGGCAGATGCGCTGGGCAAGGGCAACATCTTCGCTGGCTACGGCAAATTGTTGGTTGATGGCTTGGCATTGGCTGGGGTGGATGGCGGTTTTGCCCCAAAAGCCGAAGGTGTAATCCTGTTGCAGCTCTTGGGTGAAGGCGTGTTGGGTGTCGGCATCTTGGGCGAAGTATTCAAACACGGGCGCGCTCACTTCAAAGCCGTTCAGCCGCGCATGGATGATGATTTGGCTAAACAGCCCGATGAGCGGCGTGTTGTATAGCGTGTGTTTGCCTTGCGGGCGTTTCATCCGTATGCCGCGCAGCAAGTCGTTGCCGCCGAGCCGAATGCTTAATATTTGCGGCGCCAGCGGGCTTTTGCGCAGTTTTTTGAAGATTTTGGCGATGTTTTTTGGCTGGTAATAATCTTCGGTTTCCAGCGTCATCATGTAATACAGCGAATTTTGTTGGGCAGATAGGGCGTCTTGCCAGGCTTTGAGATTGGCGGGGGTGAGCTTGGGGATAACGATGCCAGTGAGCTGTTGCAGGCAGGCGGTGTTGAGCTGGTTGAGCAGGTCGTGAAAATTGTTGATATGGCGCACGCGGATAAAGATATAGGGGCGGCGGACGGGCTGGCGGATTTGGGCAAAGGCGTGGTTGAGATTGGCGATGCCTTTGTTGATGTCGTTGATGGGCAGCGCGTCTTCAAAGCACAGCACGATGGCATCGGCGTGGGTTTTTTCGGGGCGGCTGATGATTTCGGCGAGCTTGCTTTGCGTGGCGGGCATGTATAGGGTGGAGCGGATGGCGTAGGGCGTCATGTTCAGGCTGCCTTTGGGGGATTAAAGGGCAGTATTGTGGCATAGCCGCTGGGTTTTACCAAATAACGGCAAGACAGCGCAGCGCGTTAAGCCAAAGGCAGCCTGAAAACCGTGTAAACCCGTTTTCAGGCTGCCTTTTTTGCGCGGATGATTAGTCCAACAGCGCGTCCACAAAATCTTTGGCGTTAAACGGGCGTAAATCGTCAATGCTCTCGCCCACGCCGATATAGCGCACGGGAATGGCGCGATTGCTTGCCAGCGCCGCCAACACGCCGCCTTTGGCGCTGCCGTCCAGCTTGGTAACGATTAAGCCCGTTACACCGAGCGCATCATCAAACGCAATCACTTGGTTAATCGCGTTTTGCCCGATGTTAGCATCCAGCACCACGATGATTTCGTGCGGCGCGTTGGGCATGGATTTTTGCAGCACGCGCTTCACTTTTTTGATTTCTTCCATCAGGTGCAACTGCGTGGGCAAGCGCCCTGCGGTGTCCGCCAACACGATGTCAATTTTGCGCGCCTTGGCGGCTTCCACCGCGTCAAAACATACCGCCGCGCTGTCGCCCTTGGCTTGCGAAATCACGGTAACGCCGTTGCGCTCGCCCCATTCTTGCAATTGCTCGCGGGCAGCGGCGCGGAAGGTGTCGCCTGCCGCCAAAATCACCGATTTGCCCTGCGCTTGGAAATATTTTGCCAGCTTGCCGATGGACGTGGTTTTGCCTGCGCCGTTGATGCCCGCCAGCATAATCACAAACGGTTCGCCGCTTTCGGGCAAAACAAGCGGTTGTTCCAGCGGTTTGAGCAATTCGTATACCGCATCTTTCAACGCTTGGCGCAGCTCGTTGCCGTCTTTGAGCCCTTTGAGCGACACGCGATCGCGCACTTCGTTCATCAGATGCTCGGTGGCTTCTATGCCTATGTCGCTGGTGAGCAGCACAGTTTCCAGCTCTTCGTATAAGTCTTCATCAATCTGCCCACCGCCAAACACGCTTGCCAACGATTTTGCCATGTGGTCGCGCGATTTGGTTAAGCCTTGTTTTAGGCGGGCTGCCCAGCCGAGTTTGGGAGATTCGGTGTTTTCAGGCTGCTCGGTTGTGGCAGATTGGGCGGCGGCAACGGTTTCAGGCTGCGTTGTGTTTTCAGGCTGCGTTTCTGTTGCAACAGTGGCTACGGTTTGCGCTGCATATTCAGCTTTGCTTTCATCTTCTACATGATTTTCAGGCTGCCTTTGCTCAGCGGATGCTTGCTCTACTGTTTTAACCGCGTGCTGCTCGGGCGCAACGGTGGTGATTTCGGTGGTTTCGGCGTTTTCAGGCTGCCCTTGCTCGGTGGATGCTTGTTCTACCGCTGCTTGCGCCTGCGCTACGGTTTGAGTAGGCGCATTTTCGTTTGCCGCCGTTTCGGTTGGCGTGTTTTGCTCGGCTTCATTGGCTGCGCTTTCGTTTGTCGCGGTTTCGTTTGTCGCGGTTTCGTTTGTCGCGGTTTCGGGCTGTGCGCTTGCTGCTTCGCTGCTGGTGTTTTTGCTTCGCAGAAGCTCGCTTTGCTCACGTTCAGACTGCTGTTTCTCTGCCGCGCTTGCCCAACTATTATGCTTTTCGGCGATGGCGGTCATCGTCCAATTTCGCACGGGTGGTTCGTTTTCAGGCTGCGGTTGGCTTTGCGCTTCGGTGGTTTCAGGCTGCTGTTGTGTTGCGGATGCTTGCTCCGCTGTTTCAACCATGTTCGCTGCGGTTTGAGCAGGCGTGGCTTCGTTCGCGGTGTTTTCAGGCTGCGTTTCGGCTTTATCTGTGGCTACGGCTGTGGCTTCATCCGCACCGTTTTCAGGCTGCCCATCCGCTGCTGTTTCTGCTTCCGTGGTTGCAACGGCGGATTGCTCGGATGAATCGGCATCAGCATCGCCATCAGCATCAGCAGCCGCTTCGGCTTCGTTCTCGGTGGCATCGCCATTTTCAGGCTGCCCTTGTTCGGCAGTATCAACATCAGCAGTATCAGCATCAACAGCCTGCGCGGTTTCAGCCGCTGTATTCTCGTTTTCAGGCTGCGTTTCGGCGGTGGGTTCGCTTGCTGCGCTGTCGGCAGGCAAAGGTTCGGCAGCTGTTGGGTTATTGTTTTCAGGCTGCGTTTGGGGGGCTTGTGCTGGGGTTTTTGATTTAAACAGTTTGCTAAAAAAGCCTAGCATTGGAAGTGTCTCGTGGCGGGTTAATAAACTGCGCGATTGTAACCGATTTCAGGCTGGCTATGGGCTGTTGGCACGCAGTTTGCGCGCTGGTTTGGGGCGGAAAAAATCGGCTTGGGCGCGATGGGCGCGGATTTTGCCAACAGCTCCGCGGTTATCGTTTGCATGATGCTTTTGCAACAGGCGAAACGGCGTTTCAGGCTGCCCCTTTACCCCCTTGGCGTAATCCAGTAAATTCCAGCCTTTCCCACCCATTGCAAAAGGACAACGCCATGCCTGTTAATCTGAAAAATCGGCATTTGCTCAGTCTCACGCGCCACACGATGCAAGAAATTCAATTTTTGCTGGATTTGGCGCGCGATTTAAAACAAGCCAAACGCGCAGGCAGCGAGCAGCCGCGTTTGCAAGGCAAAAACATCGCCCTGATTTTTGAGAAAACGTCCACGCGCACGCGATGCAGCTTTGAAGTGGCGGCGGCAGATCAAGGCGCGCGCGTTACCTATATAGACCCCGTGTCGTCGCAAATTGGGCACAAGGAAAGCATGAAAGACACCGCCCGCGTGCTGGGGCGGCTGTATGATGCGATTGAATATCGCGGCTTTGCGCAAAGCACGGTGCAAGAGCTGGCGGATTGGGCGTGCGTGCCCGTGTTCAATGGGCTCACCGATGAATGGCACCCCACGCAAATGCTGGCGGATGTGCTCACCATGCTGGAACACAGCAACAAGCCGTTGCACGAAATCAGCTATGTTTACTTGGGCGATGCGCGCAACAACATGGGCAATTCGCTGCTGATGATCGGCGCCAAGCTCGGCATGGATGTGCGCATTGCCGCGCCGCCAGCCTTGCAGCCCACGGCAGAATTGCAAGCGATGTGCCGCGAGATGGCGCAGCAAAGCGGCGCGCGCGTGCTGGTTACTGATGATATTCAGGCTGCCATTGATGGTGTGGATTTTGTGCACACCGATATTTGGGTGAGCATGGGCGAGCCTGTTGCCGCTTGGGGCGAGCGCATTGCCGCGCTGCTGCCGTATCAAGTAAACAGGGCGCTGCTGCAAGCAACGGGCAATCCGCGTGTGAAATTTATGCACTGCCTGCCCGCGTTTCACAACTGCGAAACCACCGTTGGCAAAGAAATCGCCGCGCAATATCCCGCGCTGGCAAACGGCATTGAAGTAACCGAAGAAGTGTTTGAATCGCCCTATAATATCGCGTTTGACCAAGCGGAAAATCGGATGCACACCATTAAAGCCGTGATGGTGGCAGCGCTGGCATAGGCAGCCTGAAAACGAGCAACGCGAGTTTCAGCGAAGCTAAAACGGCTAAACCCCTTTTCAGGCTGCATCAACTATCCACAAGGAAAAACCATGCTGCAAAACACCGCCACGCTAGAAAAACGCTATCAACAATTCATCCAAACCATTTGCCAACGCGAGCAAGTTTTCGCGCTGCAAACGGCGCATCCCGACCAATACGCCATGCTGCCATCCAACCACGAAGAAGACGAAGATGGCGAACCCGTTGGCGTGTTGTGCTTTTGGTCTGCCGCCGCCCGCGCCAAAGATTGCTGCCGCGAAGAATGGGCGGATTACACCGTGGCAACATTTGACTTGGCAGAATTTTTAGAAAGCTGGTGCTTAACCTTGGCAGGCGATGGCTTGCTGATTGGTGCCGAGCTGGATCGCAATTTGTTTTGCCAAGAAGTTGAGCCCGTTGATGTGATTTTTGATGCGATTGACGAGCTGCGCCGCATCGGCAAAGCAGATTTTCCATTGCATCGCTTTGATAACATCGCCCATTTGGAAAACGAATTGCGCAGTATTCTGGAAGACGATTAAGGCAGCCTGAAAACGCGGTTGAGCATAGCGCGAACCCATCCCAGCCAAGCCCGTCTCCCAAACAAATTTTCAGGCTGCCCATCGCAGCCCTATCCATCCCAACCCCCTTAACAAGGAAAGCAAAAATGAACAAAAAAACCCTGATTGCCAGCGTAGTTGGCATCGCATTAGTTGGCGCAGTTGGCGGCGGCGTTGTCGCAGGCAAAAAGCTGGAAAGCGCGTATCAAAACAATTTCAACATCCAAGACAAGCGCTTTAAAGTGCAGCTTGCCGAATTCAACATGGGCGCACTATCGGGCAGCGCCAACTGGACAGGCGAAATCGCCGCCGATTTGTGCCACCCCGAATATCGCCCCGTATTCCGCAGCGAAGACACCATCACACGCGGCTTAACAGGCTACACCATCGTTTCCAAAATCTACGCCAAAAATCCCAACAACCAAAAAGAAACCTATCTGTTTGACATCCGCAGCAAAACCACATGGAGCGGCAATATAGACAGCGAAATCGTTATCCCCGCCAACTCGTTCACCGAAAACAGCGCCACGGTTGCATGGCAACCCATCAACGCCGCGTTCACGCTCAAAAGCGGCAAAGACGGCAAAGAGCTGCATAATCTAAAAATCAAAATCCCCAGCATCACGCTCAAAGACCCGCAATACAACGGCGCGATTAAAAACGTCAGCTACCAAGCCGATTCGTTTAATCTCGCCATGCTCGCAACAGGCAAAGCCAGCGGCAAGGTGGAATCCATCACCTTCTCCGCAGCAGGCGACACGCCGTTTGAAATGAGCCTGAGCAATCTGGAAAGCAGCGCGGAAACAGCCATCAAAAGCGGCAAATTGGTTTACACCAGCACCAGCAAACTGGACGAACTCAGCTTCAAGGGCATGCCGCAGCAAAATGTTAAGCTGGAACAAATCCGCTACAATCTAAACATGAAAGATGTGGACGCCAAAGCCTTTGAAATCATCGCCAACCTGTTTAAAGCGGAAGGCGAACGCTGCGTAACCGCTGCCGAAAGCAAAAAAGCCGCTGAAGAATTTGTTAAGGTGTTGTTGCAATCGGGCGGCGCGTTTGAATCCAAAGACAACCAAATCGTGCTCAACGGCAGCAAAGCCACCATGCAATGGGAAGGCAGCATCCCTGCGACCGTTGTCAATGAAAAAATGACGGAAGAGCAACTAGAAGAGCAACTACAAGAATTGGCGAAACAGGCGAAAGCCCAAGGCGAAGTGCGCATTGATAAAAAATTCATCCGCGAAGCCTACAAAACCTTTACAAACATCATCGGTACACCAATAGATGATGCGCAGCTAGAACAAACCGTGCAGGGCGTTGAACAAGGCATCTTGGAGCTGAACAACAGCGAATTCAAAGACAGCATACAAGCCAAAACAGACGGCGAACAGCTGGTAATTACCTTCACCAAAGAAGCAGGCAAACTGCCCGCCGCGCTGGATAAAGCGGCACGCCGTGAGGCGCATTCTTCGGCGGAAGTGATGCCGTAATTGGATGGTTAAAACGTAAAGGCAGCCTGAAAAGGGAAATCTTGTTTTCAGGCTGCCTTTTGCTTGGGATAGGGCAGCCTGAAAATGCTCTGCACGCCGCGCGGCGATAATCTTCACACAACGCTGTCGCCAAAATTAAAAACAACTGGGAAATATGAAGCCAGTCGTTTTTGTTGTTTACACATTTTCAGGCTGTCTTATCGCTTCAATTAAGGCAGCCTGAAAAACAAAAAACCCCGCATCAAGCAGGGTTCTTATTTTGGCTTACTTATTTGGTAGTGTCCTAAAAAGTATGCTGCCTATTTTTTAATCATCACACATAACCATTATTTACATAATGAAATACTAAATCAAAAACCTTGAAATGGTAAAACTCGCTCTTTGAAAAACAACACGACCGCCGTATGGCACGAGCGCAACGATGTCTTAACCGACAATTATTTCCTTCAATACCTACCGTAAACGCTTTACCTTTTATATGCTCGCAATCGGCAAATGCCTTAGCAAAGCTGGTAGTGTCCTAAAAAGTATGCTGCCTATTTTTTAATCATCACACATAACCATT
>CAUSAW010000060.1:0-12114 GCA_963529725.1 uncultured Kingella sp.
AAACATATAGAGCGCATTTCCGATGCCGACATCATGGCGTTGGAAATCCCCACGGGGCAGCCGCTGGTGTACAAGCTGGACGGCAATTTGAATATGGTGGATAAGTTCTATCTGTGAGGCGATGGCGGTAAAAAAGGCAGCCTGAAAACGGGGGAGAGATGGTTTTCAGGCTGCCTTTGATTGGCAGGAAGAACAGGGATTTGGGCAGTGGGTAGGGCGGGCACTCGTTGCCCACCAATCATTTAGCGTTTTCAGGCTGCCTATTGCCAGTACCACCATCGGCAGCCTGAAAACACTACCTACCGCTGCCGCGCCTTAAACCGCGGATTGCTCTTACAAATCACATAAACCCTGCCCTTGCGGCGCACAATCTGGCAATCACGATGGCGATTTTTCGCCGCTTTCAACGATGACAACACCTGCATATTATTGTCCCTTTTTCAGCGCAGACATCATGCCCGCATAGCGTTGATTAAACTGGCTGGCGCGCCCCTCTTTGTTGTGCTCACGCTGTTTGCCCGTGTAAACAGGATGCGATGCCGATGAAGTATCCAGCAAAAACACAGGATATTCCTTGCCATCTGTCCACAGCATGGTTTTGTTGGTTGGCGCGCAAGAGCGGATAAGCCAACCCTCCTCCACGCCGCTGTCGTAAAACAGCACAGTACGATAATTTTCTGGATGAATGCCTTGTTTCATTTCACGCTCCTGAGTAGATAAAGTGTTATGGTATAACACCATTAATACGCGTGTCAATTCTTGCGCTTGCGCCACCGATGCAATGGCAAACGATACAGCAGCAACGCCGCGATAATCAACGCGCCGCCCACCGCTTTTTCCCACGACAAAATCTCGCCTAAAATCAACACGCTAAACATCAGCGTCCACACAGGTTCCAGCACCATAATCATCGCCGCGTTGCCAATTGGGCAAATTTTTTGCGCGTGTGTTTGCAGCAAAAAACGCGTGTTGGTAATCACCACAATACCGATAATCAGCCACGTCCAACTGGCAGCGGAAAACGGAAAATGCCACGTTTCAAACGCCAGCGAATAGCCGCTGCATACGATGCCCGCACAGGCTAATTGCACGGTGGTGAGCGGCAGCGCGTTCATGCCTTTGGAAAACTGGTTGTTCAGCACAAAAAACAGCGCACTCATCAGCGCGGAAAGCGCAAACAAGCCGCTGCCCAGCGACATTTGCAACGGCGATTTGCCCACGTTCAGCAAATACAAACCGCAGCCTGAAAGGGCGAGCGACAGCCACAGCATTGGCGTGGGGCGATGGCGAAACAGCAGCCACGACAACAGCGGCGCAAGCAGCATGGAGGAACTGAGCAGCAACGCGCCTTCGCCAAAATGGGTGCTGTGCGCCACGCCTTGAATCCAAAAGAAAATATTGGCGGAAAACGCCGCGCCCACCGCCGCCGCGCGGGCAAATTGCCCCGCCGTCCATTGGCGAAGTTGCGGCAGCGCAAACGGCAAAAACAATAGGGCTGCGCCTATCATGCGCGCGCCGATAAAGCCTGCGGCGGGCAGTTCTTGCAGCGCGGCTTTGGAAACGAACCAGCCGCTGGCGGCGAGTAGGGTAACGAGAACGAGCCAGAGTTCTCCGCGATAGTGGTGCATGGTTGGGCTTTCGGGTTTTCAGGCTGCCTATAAGGGCGAAAGGCAGCCTGAAAATGGGTGGGATTAAATAGTAGCTGGATTATTGAAAACCAGTTATTGAATAATAAAGAGAAAAATAAATCAGAATGTAAACTGTCCCTCTTCTCTGCTTAATACGCATGAATGAATGGCTTTAATACCAATCTCATCATGGATTATCCCAACAAGCGCAGTAATTTGTACGGCATCATCATATAAATATTTGCCACCTACATAACAAGGAACATTATCTTCAACCCAGTTCTCAAAGTTGTTATCGTAAATGGTTAGGCAGGTTGAAGTGTTATCTAATTTAATCATTGATGTATTGTTAACTAGTAGCCTGCCGTTAATATTTAATATTGCATCTTCTTTGCATTCTTTAATATGCTGAATTGTTTTAATTATCTGATTCATATATATCACAATTAGATTGGTTAGAAGATAGAAGCCGGTATGCGAATGAGATGGTTTTCAGGCTGCCTCTGATGCTTCAACAGCCACTGCATTTATCTAACACACAAAACAATCAAACGGCTGAAAGCGCATCACATTTCAGCCGTTTGCTATTTAGGGAATACAAATACAATGATTAGGGTGCGATTCCCCGTTTTCGCTTTTCAGGCTGCCTGATTAGCCGCCAACCTTGTTGCGAATAATCGCTTTCACCACATCCGCATCGTTATTAATCACTTGCACGCGCTGGGGCAAATCTTCCAAGCCTGCGAGTTTGGAGGGGCGGGGAATGGCAACGCTGCCCACGGCTTCGTGGATGGTGGCGTCAAATTTGGCGGCAAGCGCGGTTTCTAGACAAACGATGGTTTCGCCTGATTCGCGCAGTTGGCGGGCAACTTTGATGCCATCGGCGGTGTGCGGGTCAATGAGTTCGCCGTCGGTTTCGTACACGGATTTTATGGTGGCAAGGCGGTCGGCATGGGTGCTGCTGCCTGAAACGAAGCCGTATTTTTGGCGGATGATGTCTAATTTGTCTTGCAGATTGAAGCCGTTGCCTTGCGCCACTTGCGCCCATAGGGCTTGCACTTGGCTGGCATCGCGCCCCACCAAGTCAAAAACAAAGCGTTCAAAATTGCTGGCTTTGGAGATGTCCATAGATGGGCTGGATGTTACATAAGTGTGGGCGGCATCGCGCGGGCGGTATTGCCCTGTGCGGAAAAATTCGTCTAACACGTTGTTTTCATTGGTGGCGACAATCAGGCGGTCAATCGGCAAGCCCATTTGTTTGGCGATGTGTCCTGCGCAGATGTTGCCAAAGTTGCCGCTGGGCACGCAGAAGCTAACGCGCTGATCGTTGCTTTCGGTGGCGCGCAGATAGCCCGCGATGTAGTACACCACTTGGGCAACGATGCGCCCCCAGTTGATGCTGTTTACGGTGCTGATGCGGTAGCGTTGTTTGAATTCGGCATCGTTTTGCACGGCTTTTACGATGTCTTGGCAGTCGTCAAACATGCCGCGCACGGCGATGTTGATGATGTTGTCGTCTTGCAGGCTATACATTTGGGCGCGCTGGAAGGCGGACATTTTGCCTTCGGGCGAGAGCATGAATACGTTGATGCCGCGTTTGCCGCGCAGGGCGTATTCGGCGGCGGAGCCTGTGTCGCCGCTGGTTGCGCCGAGAATGTTTAGGGTTTTGTTTTCTTTGGCTAAAACGTATTCAAAGGCGTTGCCCAAGAATTGCATTGCCATGTCTTTAAAGGCAAGCGTGGGGCCGTTGGATAGGGCTTGGATTTTGATGCCATCTTTGAGCGTGCGCACGGGGGTGATTTCGGCGCTGCCGAAGGTTTCGGCGGTGTAGGTGCGGTTGAGAATGTCGCGCAGGTCAGCTTCGGGGATGTCGGTGGCGAATAGGCGGATGACTTCAAAGGCGAGTTCGGCGTAGCTGAGCGTGCGCCAATGGGTGAGTTGCTCGGAGGTGATTTGGGGGTATTGCTCGGGGAGCATAAGACCGCCGTCGGGGGCGAGTCCCATAAGCAGGGCTTGGCTGAATGTTTTGGCGGGGGTATTGCCGCGGGTGCTGATGTAGTTCATACAATATCCTTCTCTATCGTTTTTGAATCTCAAAATAGCCATTATTTTGCTTCGCTTTTTTATTTATTTTGGCGCATAAAGCATCGCCACACCGAACAATATCTGCTTCACTCAACAAAGTTGCTATTTCTGCACTTTGCTTTTTAGATTTAATAATGTCTGAAAAATAATAAAAAGAGCCTACTCCCCAAATTGTATTAGCTATCATAGCAATACCCGATAACCAAAATATCCATAACAATATTTTCTTTCTCTTTGTTATATCCTGAGTAGATTGTATTTTAAGAATATTCGCAGAATGATTAAAATTTTTACTGGCATCGTCAATTTGGGTTTGAAATTGTTTTAATTTTTCAGTAAGTTGTTTTTCAATAAAATTATTGACTTCATTTTGCTGCTGATAGGTAGAAGATTCTAACTTTCTCTGAAACTCTGTTGCCAGCATATTGCTTCTTTGCTCATATTTTTCTATCAAGAAAAGAACTTGTGATGCGGCATTATCAAAACGTTCTAGCGTTTCCACTAGCTTTTGTTCAGCAATAGAAAAATCATCCATGTTTTTATCCTTGTGAAAAATTATCTTGTTCTGCCACCAATAGATTGCACTTGTTGTTGCTGTTGCATTCTTTCGTATTCTGCTTGCTGCTGAGCATAATCTTGTTCATGCAATTTTGCTGCGCCCTGCTGCATTCTTTCTACTGCGGGATTTTGCAACATTTCTTGGTTGGATGCACGAATGGCTGCTTCATTGCCTGATTCGTAAGCAGAAATAGCTCTATCCCATTTGGCGGTTAGTGCTTCTAACTTTGCCATTGCATCACTTTTGGGTGAAATTTGTTCTTTGCTAGCAGCAATAGAAGACGATGTAGTACTAGATTTGTTTGCTGATGGATTTAAAGGCGTACATTCAGTATGTTCAAATGTTCCTGTTTTTCCAGAAGTCTTATCTATATAAGGAATGCTATTTTTAGCACGAATATTTAAACCATTTTCTTCTATAATTTTTTCACTTAATGGTAGAACTACATAATTACTTTCTTGTTCGTTTAACTTAGCAATACGCGGTACTTTAAAACCATCCATATCCATTGGAAAAGAAGTTTTATGCTTTGATTTATCTAAATCAATTGCGCGAGCCAAAGCTATTGTAATATAGCTATTAGTGTAGTCGGAATTGCCGTAACAACCTAACCGTGCTTCTTGAGCTTTTTTATCAAAATAATTACGAGCACTTATTTCTAGATTTAATAATGCTTGTTTAGATTGTCCTGACTGTTCAAGAAAAGGATTGTTCTCATCTAATTCAAATGAATTTTTAAGATTAAATTGATAATGTTCCCGAAATTGAGCTTTTGTTTGAGTTTGACGATTTTCAGGAATAATGAAATCTTCCATTCTCCTAGTGGTCTTGATAAGTGTTTCTGCTGTTAAATTTTTATTTTCTTTTTGCAATGCGCTCACAATTACATTAAAACCTGTGATTTGGGCACTTGCTTCATCTTTTCTGTAAGCTGCTATATAGTTTCCTAGATGTTGCCCATAATTCCTTATTGAATCGCGTTGCTCGCTTTCTTTTGTAATATTGCCCCAAAACTCCCCCCATACTTTATGCACGAAAGCTTTTTGGTTGAGTGCGTGTTGTGTTTCGTGTCCCATTACAAATATTGAATTATAATAATATTGGCTACCTATCTGGGTATTTTTATCAAAATTAAGTATTCTTAATGGAATATCAATAGTTTGCTTAGAGGGGTTATATCGTCCGCCTGCATTAGGATTGTCATCTAATAGAGTAAGATTTTTAATTTGCTTGCTGTTTACGGCTTCATTAAACACATCAACTAATTTTGGTGATGCCGTCATAACATCAACAAAATTTTTATATTGTTTTTCTTGGATGTTAGGATTTAATCCAAAAAATTCAATAATTTGGATGGATTCATTGTTAAGCTTAGCTGCACGAAGTTGCTCAGTATATTTTAGGGTAATATCATTGGTAGCCATTTTTTGCTCCTTAAAATAATTTAGTTAAGAAAAAATTTTATTGATTGAATGCAAGTAGGGTAAGTGATTGTATGCTTAAATGGAGTTACAGATATTCCTGTTTTATTATTTTTATTATGAAAAAGAGAGTTTACCCAAGTGCCATGTTCTATTTCAGGTATTTGAGAATAATGAATGTCTTTACTCTCTTCAAACCCCATTGTGACCATTTTATGAACAAACATATCATAGTCTATGGCACAATTTACTTCCATTTCGTTTTGTAATTGAAAACTTAATTCGTATATGTATGCGTTTCTTTTTTGGGAAATTTCTTTGCGCCCACCAAAATAATAATTTATATTATTGCTCGTTGTTCCTATTGCTCCATATTCTTCTATAATATTGGAACTTAATTTATTTTTTGTCATATCTTCAACGTGTAATCCAAAATTTTGTTCTAAAATATTGGGAGATAGCCCTATGTTTTTTTTAGTCGTTAATACCTTAATGAGGTTAACCATTCGTTCCATTAAATAGTCGTAAGATACTTGTTTTTGATTTTTTTGAATCTCTTTTACTTTTGTTTTTTCTGTTTCGGTTGAATTGGCATAGATGGATAAGGGGAGAAGTAAAAGTAAATAAGATAATAAATAAGAAAATTTTTTCATAGTAATCCTTTCTGATATGAAATTTTGGTTTTCAGACGGCTATCTATTTCTGAAAATTATCAATGATGTATTTTATGCCGTAAAAATTTTATCCGTCATTTTTAATTCTCCGATTTAATAAATATTTCAATATCATCTAAACAAGGTGGATAATTTGGATTATCAAACCTTGTCCAATTTCTTCCTAAAATAAATAAAATGTTTTTAGTTCTATGTCTAAATATCGAATCTACCCATTCACCGCGAATAATATTATTACTAGGATTGAATTCAGGTTGAATAACACTACCAAATTCTTTTTGCTCAACAAAATTAATTGCTGCCATTTTTTGAGTAAATCTATCAGTATCTATGGTGCAATAAAATTCATTATTTTTTTGAATGGGTTGGAATGTTAAGTTAAATACTTTACGCTTTTTTTCATTAGAAACTTCAATAAAAAAACGGGCATTATCTGCGGTTAATCCTGTGTTGCCATAATTAGAAATCATATCGGAAATGATGGAACCATCTTCCATTACCACATCTTCCATAGGTACTTGAAATGCTTTTTCCAGTTTTTCTCGCGTAAATTCTGATAGCGAAGCAGATTTTACATTGGCGAGAAAATCAGCAAAACGGTCAAGCATAACGGTTGAAGAAAAGGGATATTTTTTGATTTCTTTTGCTTTGGTTTCGTTTGAATTGGCATAAGTAGATAAAGGGAAAAGCAAAAGTGAATAAGCTAATAAATAAGAAAAATTTTTCATGCTAAACCTTTTCTATGTGAAATTTTGGTTTCAGGCTGCCTATTTCTGCAAATTATCGATCATGGCGTTTGCGCCGCAGCGTAGTGCGCCTGATAGTAGGCTGTCGCCTTTGTTCATGCAGCTGGGGCGTTCGTTGTCTTGCACGGGCTCGGTGAGCTGGCGGCTGGCTCGGTTGCCGAAATCTTCTACTGCGTTGCCGATTTGTTTGCCGTTCTTTTTCATGGCGGGCAGCTGGTCGCGCAACACGTTCACAATGGCTTTGCTGTTTTGTTTGGTGATGATGCCAGTGGAATCTAGCTGGGGGAGCAGTTGTTCTAGGGCGCGTTGTCCGCTGGGGGTGTCCATCACTTTGCTGATGCCATCCAGGCTGCTTTCCCATGCTTTTTGTCCGCAGTCGCTTTTGCGGGCTTTCAGGCAGTTGATGGTGTCGCTGCCAACGTTGAGGCTTTGGGTGAAGGTTTCGTTGTATAGGGCGGCTTCGTCGCTGGCGCTGTCGGCTTGGGCAAGCGGGGCGGCAAGCAGTAGGGCGATGATAAGGGCTTGGGGTTTCATGGGGTTTCCTTTTTTGCTTGGGCGGTGCTGAAATGTGTTGCGCTTATTTTCAACCTTGCGCTTTGCGCTGCGGTATACCCCTTTATACCCAAATCAAAGATTTGGACAAAGGGGCAAGGCTGCCTTTGGGGTGTGTGGGTTGTTATTATGGGGCAGCCTGAAAATTGTTTGGCTGCAGGATGATGTTGCGCGCTGCGATTAAGGCAGCCTGAAAGGGATTGTGGTTTTCAGGCTGCCTTTGGTTTATTTGTTAAACAGGCGTTTGTAGCACGCGGTTACGGTTTTGGTGGTTACTTCGGCGGCCACTTTCACGCGACCGCTTTCGGTGAGCAATTCGGGCAGCTGGGCGGCAGTGATTTGGTTAGGTGCTTCTTCGCTGGCGCAGCCGCAGATTTTGTTTTCCCATTCGGTTTGCTTGGCTTGGCTCATGGCAAGGGCGATGGTGCGCCATTCTGGGCGGGCTTGCAGCTCGGTTACGCATTTGTTTTGCACATACATTTGCACGGCGGATTTGCCGATGCTGGCTGCGCTGCCGGACGCGTTGCCACCACCGCCAAGTAAGCCGCCTACGCTGGTGCCGCTGTCCGCGCAGGCGGTGAGTAGGGTGGCGGTGATAAGGGTGAGTGCGATTTTTTTCATGATTTTTCCTGTGGTTAGGTTGATTGAAAGGATGGCGAGCCGAAGGGTGTTTCAGGCTGCCTGAAAGGTGCGCAGTATATCAAGAATTTGCATGGGGTTGGCGGCGGAGGCGTGGTAGCCCCATGCTTCGGGCGTGTCGCTGGGGGCGATGTACCCCCATGCGGCAAGGATGGTTTTCATGCCTGCGCCCAGCCCTGCTTGGATGTCGCGTTCGGCATCGCCAACGTAGATGCAGTTTTCAGGCTGCGTTTGGATGGTGGCGCAGGCGTGGTGCATGGGGATGGTGCTGGGCTTGGCTGCGCTGCAAGTGTCGCCGCTAACGACAACGGCGGGTGGGGTGATGAAGCCAAGTTTGGGGACAAGACGGTTGGTAAAGGCTTGGGGTTTGTTGGTGATGATGCCCCATTGGATGTTTTGCGCGGCGAGTTGGGCGAGCAAGGGGTTGATTTCGGGGAACAGCGTGGTGTCGCGGTCAAAGCATTGTTCGTATTCGGCGAGATAGTCGGCACGCCATTGGGGAAAATCGGGATGCTCGGGCGTGATGCCTGCGCCAAAGCGGATGAGTGCGGTTGAGCCGTGGCTGGCGTGGGGGCGGATTTCGGATTGGCTTTTGGGCGGATAACCACGTTTTTGCAGCAGGGCGTTTAGGGCGTTGCCGAGATCGGGGGCTGTGTCGGCAAGGGTGCCGTCTAGGTCAAATAGGATGGCTTGGATGGGCATGGGGTGTCTTGTTGATTGGGGATGGGGATGTGTGGGCAGCCTGAAAAATGGGTTTGGCTTTGTTGTAGCTTTACTCGTTTTCAGGCTGCCTTTGGGTGGGATTAGTGGATGGTGGCTTCGCCAAACAGCCAGTCTAGTTGGGTTTGGTAATAGCTGTTGCCGTTGCGCTGGTCTATGTCTTTGGCGATGTCGCGGGCGCTTTCTAGGGCATCTTCGTTTTGCGGAATGATGGCGAGCAGGTATTGCCAATAGGTGAGAATGTCGGTTTGGCTGGCGGCGAAGATGTCGTCGTTGTATTCGTTGATCAGCTCTTCGGCGGTGTCGGGGTCGCCAAGCGGATAGTAAAGCTGGATAAGCTGGGGGATAAGGTGGATGTATTCTTGCCGCTCTTGGTCTAGGTGTTCTATGGCGTGGTCAAGCAGATGGCGGGCGCGCTCGGGTTGGTTGGTTTGGATTAGGCTGTGGATGATGTAGTAATAGCAAACATGCGGCACTTCGGCGCAGGTAAGTTCGCCCGCTAGGATGGGTTTGGCGAGTTCCAACACTTGTTGATAGTCGTTGATAAAGTGGTGGTAGCGGATTTTGGTGCTTTGCTCGCAGGCGGGGCAGTCGTTCATGCCGTCGTGTTCGTTGTCTTGCCATTTTTGATAGTGTTCGCGTACGGCATCTACGTTGCCCATCAGCATGTTTTGTTCCATCAGCGATTTATGCAGCATGGAAGGGCTGAATTTGTAGCGTTCATACCATTGTTGCATTTCTTGGTTGGCTTCTTGGATGTTTTCTTGGCTGGCGTTCAAATCGCGTGGCAAATCGCCCACCAGCCATTTAAAGCGCCACAGGCAGCCCATCACGCGTTCAAAGGCTTGGTCTTCTTCGGGGCTGTCGTTGGGCGTTTCGCTAAATTGGAATTGATACCAATGGGTGAGCCATTTTAGGCAGTGCATTTGCCAATCGTAGCCGTAGCCTGCTTGGCGCGTTTCTTCGCCGATAACGTGTTCGCAAATTTGGGCAACGGTGTTGTAGTCGCGCTCTTCCATGGCTTGATTGAATTGTTGGATGCTGGTTTTTTGGCGCTCGCGCAGGTCGTCAATTTTCAGGATTTCGCTGGGGTTGAAACTCATGGTTGTTCCTTTGGGATGATTGGGTAGGGTTTTCAAAACAGGGTTTCAGGCTGCCTATTGCGTTGAATAAAGGCAGCCTGAAAACGGCTTTGGGCAAAGCCAAAATGATTGGGTTAAACGGCAACGCCGCACCATTTTAAGCAGTCGCTATTCTTTGCGATTGCTGCCTGAAACCATGTCAAACAAGAATAAGCGGCAGTCCAAATTGCCGTTGAACAACGGAATTTTGCGCTTGGGTTTCAGGCGCATCAGTTTGGGCATCTCCATGTCGCCTGATAAAAAGCCTGCCGTCCAGCCTGCGTAATGCTGTTTGAGCCAGCTGCCCAGCTGCGGATAGAGCGCGTGCAGGGCTTGGATTTCGGCAAGGCGCACGCCATAGGGCGGATTGCATACGATGATGCCGTTTGCACCGTTGGGGCGGGTTTCTTGCGCGTCTAATGTGTTGAATTGGATGATGTTTTCCACTTCTGCGCTGGCGGCATTGGAACGGGCAGCGGCAATCATGCGGCGGTCGTTATCAGACGCAGCGATGGGGTTTTCAGGCTGCCTTATATCGGCGCGGGCAGCGGCTTTGAGTTTTGTCCACAAGGCTTTGTCAAACGTGTTGAATTGTTCAAAACCAAAGCGGCGCATTAAGCCTGCTGCGCGATTTTGTGCAATCCACGCGGCTTCTATGGCGATGGTGCCGCTGCCGCAAAAGGGGTTTTGCATGGGCTGCGTTCCGTTGTAGCCCGCTAATAGCAACAAGCCTGCGGCAAGGTTTTCGCGCAAGGGCGCTTCGCCTGTGTCTTGGCGATAGCCGCGCTTAAACAAGGCTTCGCCACTGGTGTCTATAAAAATGCTGGCGGTTTTATCGTCTAAAAACAAATGGATGCGAATATCGGGGCGGGCTTTGTCCACGCTGGGGCGGCTGCCTGAAAGATTGCGAAAGCGGTCGCACAGCCCATCTTTGATTTTTAGCGCGCAAAAATCCAAACTTTTCACGCGATCGCGCTTGCCTTCGGCTTTGATTTTGAATGTTTTTTCCACGCCAAACCAGTCTTCCCATGCAATGTTTTTGGCGGCGCGGTAAAGGTCGTCTTCACTGCGATAGGGCGTTTGGGCGAGTTGCAACAACACGCGGCTGGCGGTGCGCGAGTGTAGATTGATGCGGTAAACATGTTCCATGCTGCCACGCGCGGATACACCGCCATCGGTGGGAACGATTTGGGCGCAGTTTTGCTGGGTGAGCTCTTGCGCGAGAATGGGTTCTAAGCCGCGCGGGCAGGTGATGAAGAGAGAATGGGGCATGGGGTGCTTTCGGGATGGGTTTTCAGAATGAATTTCAGGCTGCTTTTAAGGCTTGCGCTTGGATGCGTGGGCAGCCTGAAAGCCACGTGTTGCCACGAAATTCAACGTTGGCAAAGGGCGGGCTTTCAGGCTGCCTTCGGATTAGCGGTAGCACACGCGGCGGCGTTCGTATTCGTCGTAATAGCAACGACGGCGCAGCGGCGGGTCGTAGTAAACGGGCGTTTCGCTGATGTTTACGGTGGTGCCTGGCGGGGCGTTTACGGTTACGGTTTTGTGGATGGTGGTTTGCGATTGCACGGGCAGGTCGATTTCGGCATAGCGCCCGAATGGGGTTTCGCTGTATGTGCAAGCGGCGAGGATGAGGGAGAGGGGAAGAATGCGCCAGTTCATTTGCGTGGGATGGGGAGTCGCGAATAGGCGGATTGTATAAGATTGGGGGCTGGCTGGAAATGAAAGGGGTGGATTTTTGTGGGGATGTGGGATTTTAGGCTGCCTTTTGTGGGGATTGGGGCGGCGGGTGGGGCGGGCATTGATGGGCGGCAAGGATTGGACACAAACGGGAAAGCGTCGGGCATGAATGTCCGACCTACGACTGCCTCAGGGCATAAAACGCGTGGGCAACAAGTGCCCACCCTACGCTTGCTCATGCGCCTGTTCAAACAGCAAACCGGCATCAGCCCCCACGCCTTCGTCAACC
>CAUSAW010000061.1:0-11953 GCA_963529725.1 uncultured Kingella sp.
GGAGTAATGGCTGAGAGGCTGAAGGCACACCCCTGCTAAGGGTGCATGTGGGCTTAAACCTGCATCGAGGGTTCGAATCCCTCTTACTCCGCCACATAATAAAACGACGCTTGTTCACAACAGCGTCGTTTTTGTTTTGCTTATATTTTTATTTAATGTTCACATTAACAACCGCGTATCCCGCGCACGCAAAATCCCCGCCCACAAACTTTTCAGGCTGCCCATTCCCACAGGCAGCCTGAAAACGCTTATTGCATCTGCACCGAACCGCGTATCGTTTGGCGCACCGTGCGCACGCCCGCGTTCAAATCCATCGGCACAGCCGCATCCATTGCCTTAGCTCTGCGCATCATGCCCATTGCAGGCATCGCTTCCGCCATCACGCCCTCCTCCCCGTTTTCAAACGACTGATGCAATTCCACGCGCACAATCTTGTAGTTTGCAAACCCCAGCGTGCGGCTCACCTTCTGCGCCCTCGTGCGAAACGACCGCAACGCCTGCTCACTTGCCTCGTCCACCGCTGCCGCATATTTTTTCGGCGACACGCTAAACGACACATTGCCCAGCATCGCATCTTGCTGGCTATCCGCCACCAGCTTGCTCAACGCCACAAAATCCGTGCTTTTCACCAAAATATCCGCCGAATCCGTCCAGCCCTTAATCCCCACGCGTTTTTCATCATATTCTGGATAAACGCTGCGACTACCCGATTCCACCTCAAACGCCTGATTACCTTTCGCCCGCGCCAGCACCGCATTCACGCGCTTGGTAACCTTGTTGCTCACCGCCTCGCGCGAAGCGCCCGATTCCACCACCCGCAGCGTAACCGACATCGTGTCATTTGGCACGCGCACGCTCGCGCTTTCCGAAAATTCCAACACGTTGTAATGCATCTCTTCCGCTATCGCAGGCGCAGCCAAACCTAAAATTGCCAACAAAGCCAGTTTTTTAAACATCATTAAATTCTCCAAAAAGATACAAAAAAGCCATTTAGGCAACCTGAAAAGCATAAAACAACAGAAAAATCCATTATACAAAATGAAACCACCAAAAACCACACAAGCCATTTTGAAAACATGATATTATCCGCCGCTTCAAAATTCACCGCTTTACGAATATAAGGATAAAAATATGGCAAAGCTCACCGAAAAAGACATCATCGCATGGGACGGCCCAGAAGATGATTACATGAACGCGCAGCATCTAGAATTTTTCCGCAATCTGCTCACCAAGCAACAAGACGAAATCATCAACAAAGCCGATGCCACCACCGACCGTATGCAACACGACACCGCATCCGCTGCCGACCCTGCCGACCGCGCCAGCCAAGAAGAAGAATACGCGCTAGAACTGCGCGCCCGCGACCGCGAACGCAAACTGCTTGCCAAAATCCAAGCCGCCATCCGCGCCATTGACGAAGGCGAATACGGCTTCTGCCACGACACAGGCGAACCCATCGGCTTAAAACGCCTGCTCGCCCGCCCCACCGCCACGCTATCCGTAGAAGCGCAAGAACGCCGCGAACGCTTGAAAAAACAATTTGCCGATTAAATCCCTGCCCGATAACACGCTTATCGGGTTTTATGTTTTCAGGCTGCCTTATCTCCAAAGGCAGCCTGAAACTCTCGCACACATCCATCCAAAACAAGAAACCCAACCCATGAGCACCCCAAACCACTACGAAAAGTTCCCCGTCGGCTCCATCCTGCTACCGCGCCGTTTGCGCCGCCCCATCCACGCCGTTTACGCCTTTGCTCGCACCGCCGACGACATCGCCGACGAAGGCAGCGCCACGCCAGCCGAGCGCCAAGCCCAATTAGCCGCGCTCAAAGCCGAGCTAGACCGTATTGCCACCAATCAGCCGCCGCAAACCACGCTGATGCAACGGCTCAACCGCGAAGCCATTGCCCCATTCCAAATCCCGCTCAAACCCTTTTACGACCTACTCTCCGCCTTCCAGCAAGACACCGAAAAAACGCGCTATCAAAATTTCGCTGAGCTGATTGACTACGCCCGCCGCTCCGCCAACCCCGTTGGGCGCATTGTGTTGCATCTCAACGGCACAACCGACCCTTATCACATCGCCCAAAGCGACGGCATCTGCACCGCGCTGCAACTTATCAATTTTTGGCAAGACATCGCGCTGGATTGGCAAAAAAACCGCGTTTACCTGCCGCAAGAAGATCTCGCCAAATTTCAAGTGAGCGAGCAAGACCTCGCGCAAGGCAAAATCACCCCGCAACTGCGCCGCCTTATCGCACACCAATGCGACAAAACACAAAAAATCCTGCACGCAGGCGCGCCGTTGGGCAAAGCGCTCACAGGGCGCATCGGCTTTGAAATCCGCATGATTATTCTCGGTGGCAATCGCATCTTAGAAAAAATCGCCGCCAATCAATATGATGTATTCCAACATCGCCCCACGCTGGATTGGCATGACTGGCTACACATTCTCAAACGCGCATGGCAGAAAAAATAGGCAGCCTGAAAACGCCTTTGCTCGCATTTTCCTGTTTTCAGGCTGCCTCAATGCCGTCGCCACAAGTATGGCGCATAAACAAACATTCATGAATGTTGATATATACCTATATACCTACAAATTCGCCATAGCAAAACACGCCTAATTTGTTGTATTTCAACAAAAACAAAATTCTGTCCAACGCGCACCTTTGCATTCTGAGCTTGACAGATATGAAATAAAAATACATAATTCGCTCCGTTCAGCCGCGCAAGCGGTTGAATATTTCTCCTCTATTTCTCCTTTGTAGATTTCGCGCTTGTTGCAAAACAAGCGCATTTTTTTGTCTGTGCCAAACTCAAAAGGCAGCCTGAAATCGGTTTTCAGGCTGCCTTTGGCGTTTTCTCGTATGGAATAACTTTTTCAAATTCAATACCTTGCCATATCAGGCGCAACTTCCTGCGCCCATGCTTCTATGCCGCCTGCCAAGTTATACAGTTCCTCAAAGCCTGCGTGTTCCAAAAATCGGGCGACGTTCAGGCTGCGCAAGCCGTGGTGGCAATACACGATAATCGCCACGCCATCGGGCAGCTCGTTTTGCCGCAAGGGGATAAGGTTCATCGGGATGTGAACGCTGTTGGCGATTTGGCAGATTTGGGTTTCATCCTCCTCGCGCACGTCTAGCAAAAGAGTGTCGGGGCGTTGTTGCAACAGCGCTTGGGCTTGCTGCGGGGAAAATTGGGTGATCATAGGCAGCCTGAAAAGGTAAAAAGGGGCGAGTGTAGCTTAAAAGGGGCGTAAAATCTGCCCGCTTGGGAATGTTGATGCGCTTTTTTGTGGTAACGAGTTTGCCGATTGGTTTTTGCGCGCGTTAGCAGATAGAGCCAAACCGATTTTCAGGCTGCCTATGGATAGCGAGTTGATGCAGCCTGAAAAATCCCACACGCAGAAAGGATAAAATCATGCAGCCAATCCCAAACAATATGGTGCAATTTTTCAGTAATAATCATGTGGTTAGCATCGCAACGGCATCAGCGCAGGGCTTGTGGAGCGCGTGTTGTTTTTATGTGTTTGATGCAGAACGCGCGCAGTTGATTGTGCTCACTTCGCGCAAAACGCAGCATGGCGAAAACATGGCAGCGCAGCCCAATGTGGCGGGCACGATTGCAGGGCAGCCGCACAGCATCGCCAAAATCAGCGGCATTCAATTTACCGCGCAGGCGCTGTTGTTAAGCGATGAAGCAGAAGCCGACCGTGCCAAAGCGTTGTTTTACAAGGCGCATCCTTCCGCGCGTGCGATGAAAAGCGATGTGTGGGCGCTGCGTTTGGAAACGGCAAAATTCACCGATAACAAGCTGGTTTTTGCGAAGAAAACGTTGTGGCAGCGCGATGATGCGGTCTGCGAAGTGTAGCGGAGTGGCGAAGCTAAAACGGCATTGGGCATTTTCAGGCTGCCTTGTAGCCCATTTAGATGACAAGGCAGCCTGAAACAGCCATGTCTGCTAGCCCAAACAAAAACAGCCAAAGCGCATTGCCTTGGCTGTTTTGTTAACGGGAATTAGTGTGCCGCAGGCGCTTGTGGTGCGGTTTCTGCTGCGGGCGCGGCTTGCTGTGCAGCAGGCATGGCTTGTTGCGCGGCGGGCGCAGTTTCCATAGTTTGCGGCGCTTCTTGGGCAACGGATTTGCCTTTCGCGGCTTTGCCTTTAAGGGCTTTGCCTTGTGTTTTTTCAACTGCGTGGTTCGCGCCTTTGTGCGATGCTTTGCCTGCGTGCCCAGCAACAGGCGCGGCAATGGCGGCAAAAGAAGTGGTTAGAGCCAAGAGTGCGAGAACTTTTTTCATAAGTACATCCTTAATATGAGTTTTCAAAAACACTTGACCTTGATGAGAACCAATCCCAATCAAGGCCAAGTGCGGACAGTCTAACAAGGCAAATCGGGGCTGTCAGCCTACTTTAAAAAACTAAACGTTTCTTTTCAGATGTTGAGAACTGTAAAGCTGGGCGAAGCGCAGCGGCTTTTTTGCAAGATAACACATTGAAATAAAACCAACAAAAGGCAGCC
This sequence comes from uncultured Kingella sp., assembly GCA_963529725.1. Lineage (GTDB taxonomy): Bacteria > Pseudomonadota > Gammaproteobacteria > Burkholderiales > Neisseriaceae > Kingella_B. The sequence goes on from CAUSAW010000061.1 coordinate 4,520, forward strand.
TGAAAGATTGGGCGGGGCACAAAGCGCGGTTGGTTTATATATAGATGTGTCAACCACAGCGCTTTGTTTACAAAAAAGGGCGGAATCATCCACCCTTTTTGCCTTTTCAGGCTGCCTATTTCGCTTGCGGTTGCCCTTTCACAATGCTCAATCCTGCCGAAATCAAGCCACCCAAATCCGCCACGTTGGCAGGCATGATAACGGTGTTGCTTTCTTTGGCTAGCTTGGCAAAGGCTTCCACATATTGCTCCGCCACTTTCAATTTCACCGCTTCATCGCCGCCTGGTTCTTGAATGGCGGCGGCAACGGTGCGAATGGCATCGGCGCTGGCTTGGGCAACCAAACGCAGGGCTTGCGCTTCGCCCTCGGCGCGGTTGATTTGCGCCACTTTTTCGCCCTCGGAAGCGTTCATCGCGGCTTGCGCTTCGCCCTCTGATTTTTTGATTTCGGCTTCGCGCTCACCTGTTGCCAAGTTGATTTGCTCAATTTTCAAACCTTCGGATTGGGCGATGCGGGCGCGTTTTTCCCGCTCGGCGGTGATTTGCGCTTGCATGGAGCGCAGAATTTCTTGTGGTGGCACTAAATCCTTGATTTCATAGCGCAACACTTTCACGCCCCATGAAACCGCCGCTTCGTCCAGCGCGGCAACCACGGTGCGGTTGATGTCGTCGCGCTCTTCAAAGGTTTTGTCCAATTCCATGCGCCCAATCACAGAGCGCAGGGTGGTTTGGGCAAGCTGGGTGATGGCGAGAATGTAGTTGCTTGAACCGTAAGACGCGCGTTCGGGGTCGGTTACTTGGAAATACAAAATGCCATCCACCGTAAGCTGGGTATTGTCGCGCGTGATGCAGACTTGGCTGGGCACATCCAGCGGGATTTCTTTGAGCGAATGGCGGTAGGCAACGCGGTCAAGAAAGGGCACGAGTATGCTTAACCCAGGGGCGAGCGTGGCGTGATATTTGCCCAGCCGTTCCACGATGTGCGCCTCTTGCTGTGGCACAACTTTAAACGCTTTGAAACCGATGATAATCAGGGCAACAAGGATAATAATGGGGAGCGAGAGTGTGGTGAGCATCAGATTTCCTTTCTTGGGTTGGGTTGGGGGATTGGGGACGGTTTACATGATTTTCAGGCTGCCTTTAAGCCTTGTTTTAATGCCCATAGGCAGCCTGAAAATACGATTATTGGGTTACGCCAAAGGTTCAATCAGCAAAGTAATGCCATCTTTGCCGCAAATGCGGGCGTTGTCGCCCATTTGAAAATGCGCGTGTGGACGGGCGGCGCGGGCTTCCCATGTGGTGCCGCGATAAAACACACGCCATGCCCCGCCCGATAGCGGCTGCTCAATTTGCACCACGCTGCCGATGTCCAAATCGTTGTGTTGCTGCAAGGCTTTGTTTTTCGGCGATTTGCCGCGCAAACGGTAAACGTATAGCGTGCCCACCGCCGATAAAAATGCTGCCACCAGCATACTCGCCACCGCGCTGGCGTTGAACAGCCACGCGGTTAGCCCCGCGCCTGCCAATGCGGCGGATAACACCAGCAAATACACCGTGCCGCTAAACAGCTCCAACATAAAAACGGCAACGGCGGCAATCAGCCAATAAGTCCAAAGAGCCATGATTTTTTCCTTTTTTGATGGGGTTACGATAAGCATCCCTGCGTTTCAGGCTACCTTAAAGCGTTGGCATTAGGCTTCCACCACTTCCACGCTATGCGTAATCGGCGCGATTTTGCTCATCATCACACACGCCGAGCAATCGTGCGCCAGTGAATCGGCGATGATTTTGTTCACTTGCGCCGCATTCAAGCCGCGCCCCAACACCTGATAATGCACATGAATTTTAGTGAACACCTTAGGCGCAGTTGCCGCGCGTTCCGCTTCCACGCTCACAATGCAATCCACAAAGCCCGCTTGCGCTCGCAACGCGCCCGCCACATCCACGCTGGTGCAGCCCGACATCCCCATCAGCATCACTTCCAATGGGCTAGCGCCGCGCTTCCAGCCTTCTGCCGCGCTCGTGCCGTCCATCACAATGCTGTTGCCGTGTTCATTGGCGGAAACAAATGTTTTGTTGCTTAACCATTGCGTTGTAATTTTCATGATTTTTCCTTTTGATTACGATGTAATAAATGATTGAAACAATATGAGCGCGGCGATTACCCGCTCGTGGATAGAAAATAGATGCAGACGGCGTTTTCAGGCTGCCTTTGCGCCCGAACCACTCAAAACAAGCCTTAACACAAGTGGCAACGCAGACCCCACCAAAAACACCAGCAGCCAAAGCATCAAATTATCCGCCAGACTGCGCAGTAGCCCAAAATAGCCCCACGCATAAAGCCCCACAATCGCGCTGCCAATAATCAACGCCAACAATGGCGCACCGCCACTTAACAAAAAAATCACCAAACCATACGCCAGCGCCCATTGCCATGTGCGCGAAGTTTCCTGAAATGTGTCTTGCAATTTGCCGAAAATCAACAGAATCAATGCATAAAATATCATGTTGCTCGCCTTAATTATTATTGCTTGACTGGTATCGCAGCCAAGTGTAATTTAACACAAATTCACATAGTTAGGCAGCCTGAAAATCTAACTTTACAGTATTTTTCAGGCTACCTTATATCGCAACAATCCATTGTTTCAATAGGAGAAAATTATGCCTCAATCATTTGACGTTGCCGTTATCGGCGCAGGGCCGGGCGGCTACATCGCAGCGATTCGCGCCGCGCAGCTGGGCTTCAAAACTGTGTGCATTGATGCGGGCAAAAACAAAGCAGGCGATGCCCCCGCGCTGGGCGGCACTTGCCTGAACGTGGGCTGCATTCCATCCAAAGCCTTGCTGCAATCGTCTGAGCATTTTCACGCTGCGCAACACGATTTTGCCGAACACGGCATTTCGTTTTCAGGCAGCCTGAAATTTGATGCCGCCAAAATGATTGAACGCAAAGATGCGATTGTGAACAAGCTCACAGGCGGGATTAAGTTTCTGTTTCAAAAAAACAAAATTGAAAGTATTTTTGGGCGTGCTTCGTTTGCAGGCAAGCAAGGCGATGAATGGCTGTTGAATGTGGACAACGGCGCGCAAATCGCCGCCAAACACGTTGTGATTGCCACAGGCTCGGCGCCGCGTGGTTTGCCGCAGTTGGTAAATATTAGCAATGTTAATGTGTTAGACAACGAAGGCGCGTTGAACTTAACCGAAGTGCCGAAAAAACTGGGCGTGATTGGCGCGGGCGTGATTGGCTTGGAAATGGGCTCGGTGTGGAAACGCTTGGGCGCAGAAGTGCATATTTTGGAAGCCGCGCCCACCTTTTTGCCCGCCGCCGACCAGCAAATCGCCAAAGAAGCGTTTAAATATTTCACCCAAGAGCAAGGCTTGGCGATTGATTTGGGCGTGAAACTCAACCAAATCACCGAATACAAAGACGGCGTTTCGGTGGAATACGAAGTTTCAGGCAGCCTGAAAACGAGCGAAGCGAGTACCAAAGAAACTAAGACCGCGCAGTTTGATAAATTGATTATCGCCATCGGACGCGTGCCCATTACGCAAGGCTTGGGCGCAGAAAACGTGGGCTTGGCGATTGACGAGCGCGGCTTTATCGCGGTGGACGACGAATGCCGCACCAATTTGCCCAATGTGTGGGCGATTGGCGACGTGGTGCGCGGCCCGATGCTGGCGCACAAAGCCAGCGAAGAAGGCGTTGCCGTTGCCGAGCGCATCGCAGGGCAAAAACCGCATGTGGATTTGGGCAACGTGCCGTTTGTGGTTTACACCGACCCCGAAATCGCATGGGTGGGCAAAACAGAAGAGCAGCTGCAAGCGGAAGGCATCGCGTATAAAAAAGGCACATCAGGCTTTGGCGCCAATGGGCGCGCGCTGGGCTTGGGCAAAGCCAAAGGCATGGTGAAAGTGTTGGCGGATGCGCAAACCGACCGCATTTTGGGCGTACACATGATTGGCGCAATGAGCAGCGAACTGATCGCCGAAGCCGTTGCCGCGCTGGAATTCAAAGCCAGCAGCGAAGACATCGCGCGCATCATCCACGCGCATCCCACGCTGTCGGAAGTGTTGCACGAAGCAGCGCTGGCGGCGGATAAGCGGGCGTTGCACGGCTAACGCGGCGTGAATGAAAGGCAGCCTGAAACGGGGAAAAACCGATTTTCAGGCTGCCTCATCTGGATTTTGAACAGGGAACAAATATGGCAAAAGAGCCCTTGAAAACAAGAATTAAGGATTGGTTTTCATCCCGAGAAGGCGCGGGGATTGCCCTTATATCAGTCGTTTCCACATCGTACTATTTTATTGCCTCATCCAATTTCCCATTGACGTTTCCTTTTTTTCAGCCCCGTTTTATCCATGCGCAAGAAATCAAAATAAACCAATGGAGACAAACCAAATCTGGCGACGCGATTGCTTTCGTGCACAACAATCTGCCTTACGCCGTACCCTGCTATCGCGCCGAGAAAAAAGAATTGACCGCTTTGTGCGACGCGGTAAGGTTTAACGGAGTGGCAGTCGTGAAAAACATGGTTTTCTTGCAACCTTATTCGGGTGCAACAAAAGTTTTGATTACGCAAGGCACATTGTCGCAACCGCAAAGCGAAACGCCGATTGCCATCAGCCAAGACAGGCAAAACCGCTTTGTGCGCTTGGAGCAAATTTGGTTTCAAATTTTCCTTGCGCTTGCGCTATGCAGTGTTGCGTATCTAGCCGCGCATATTTACATTGTGGTGCAAGACATGCGGCGCGAACGATTGAACACGACAGCGCAACAATAGGCAGCCTGAAAGCGCGTTTACGAACGTCTGCGAAGCTAAAACCGCAGGCTTTAACAAAACTAAAACGAGCTTACAGGCTTCCGCCAAACCAAATTGAATTTTCAGACTGCCCAACGCGATAAATGCCAGCCCAATGCCAAACATCAAAACACAAAACAACAGCCAAAGGCAGCCTGAAAACGAATTTACGAGCGTCTGCGAAGTCAAAACCGCAGGCTTTAACAAAGTTAAAACAACTTCGCGCAAATTTTCCCCCTCAACCTAAGGACTTTATCATGAGCAAAACTGTTATCCACACCGACCAAGCCCCCGCCGCCATCGGCGCATACAGCCAAGCCATCCGCACAGGCAACACCGTTTATTTAAGCGGACAAATCCCACTTGTGCCCGAAACCATGCAGCTGGTAAGCGAAAACTTTGAAGAACAAGCGCACCAAGTGTTCAAAAACTTGCACGCCGTGTGCGAAGCCGCAGGAGGCAGCCTGAACGACATCGTTAAACTCAACGCCTATCTCACCGATTTAAGCCACTTCACCACATTCAACGCCGTGATGGAACAATACTTCGCCACGCCCTACCCCGCCCGCGCCGCCGTTGGCGTAGCATCGTTGCCACGCGGCGCATTGGTGGAAGCCGAAGCGGTTTTGGTTTTACCTTAATGCTGTGTTGATTATGCGAAAAGGCAGATTGTGTATCTGCCTTTTTTGTGTGCAAAAGATAAACAGCCAAGCGCCGCGCCGTTTTCAGGCTGCCTATCCATCCAGTGATAACAAAAACACCGCTATGCTTAATCAACATAGCGGTGTTTTTAACTTTTATAAACAGCGATTAGCCGCCTAATTCATCCAACAATTGTTGCGCTTGTACTTGAATATCGCCATTGGATTCGGCAACTAATTCGCGCAAGGTTTCGCGCGCTGCCACGGCATCATCAATTTCCAAATACATTTTCGCCAATTCCAATTTGGCTTCCAAAGGCTCGGTTAAGCCAACTGCTTCGGAGACAAAACCTGCATCGTTGTTAGGTGTTTCAGGCAATTCGCCCATATCCCAAGAAGACAAATCGTCCACAGCTTGCTCGGTTGCAGGCGCAGCAGGCTCGTCGAATGACAAATCATCAAACGCAGGTGCGCTTACCGCAGGCTGGTCAAACGACAAATCATCCAATGTCGCCGCAGGCTCTTCCAAAGACAAATCAGCGAATGATTGCTCAACAGGCTCAAATGTAGGCTCTTCAACAGCCGCAAAATCTGCCACAGGGGCATTAAACGTGTCGTCCAAACCAAAATCAACCGCAGCAGGTTCTGCTTCAATTGCTGGCTCATCTGCCACAGCAAAATCTAAGCCATCATCAAACGCAGCCTCTGCCACAGGTGTAGATGCAGCAGGTGTTTCAACCGCAAAATCGTCTAATGCAAAATCCATTGCAGCATCAACGGCTGGTGTTTCAACGGCTGGCACTTCAACAGCAGGCGTATCAAGGCTGAAATCCAGTGCATCCGCTGCGGGTGCTTCCACGCTGAAATCATCCAATGCCACTTCGGGCGCAACGAAATCCAGCGCAGGTTCTTCAATTGCAGGCGCTTCCAAATCCGCCACAAATTCAGGCACTTCTGGCGCTTCCAACACAGGAGCAACTTCCTCAACTGCAGGAACATCCAAAGCAAAATCAGACGATTGTGCTGGCGTATCCAAGGAGAAATCATCCAATGAAATATCAGAAGTGGCAGCAGCAGCAACGGCGGCTGTTGCCGCAGCAGGCGCAATAACATCGCTTGCGTCAAAATCCAAGAAGTCGTCGCTAGAAGCGGTTGTCGTCTCGGCTGGTGTATCAACAATATCAGGCAACGCATCGTTAAATGCGTCTAAATCAAACGCGGCTTCCTCAGCGGGCGCAGGGATAATGTCGTCAGAAATGGAATCATCAAACGATAGGAAATCATCGTCTGCGCTCGCGGCAATTTCAGGCTGCCCAATAGGTGTTTCATCAATGATAAAGTCATCAGCCGCGATAGTCGCTTGGCTACTAAACGCCGCAGGCTCAGAAACCTCTGGCTCAATAGAAACAATATCATCTACTTGCCAATCATCCGCATCAAACGATGTGGCATTGGCTGCCACCAATGGATTGGCTTCGGCAGGCGCTTCTTCTTCAAGCGATACTGCCCATTCATCCGAAGCGTCATCAAATTGCTCAGGCTCAAAGCTATCCAAATCAAATGTTTGACTAGAAGCGGCAGGCGCATCAACAGCATCAGCAGGCAAGTCAAAGAAATCTTCGTCGCTCTCATCTGCTTTTGCTACGTTGGCATCCAGCATCCAATCGTCGGCATCGGGGCTTGCCGTGCCGTCAAACTGAATATCGCTACCATCAAATTCATCGCTGCTGGTTTCTACTTTATCGCCATCAAATGAAGCCGCGCGCGTTTTTCTGCGGCGGTTCAATAAATATCCACCCAAGCCTGCAAGCGCTAATGCACCTACTCCGCCACCAATCAATGTCCAATCCAAGCCTTCTTCTTCGGCAACGGGTTCTGCCTCAGGCGTTGTGGGTTTAGGCTCAACAGCAGGCTCTGGTTTTTCTTCGGAAACAGGCGCGGTTTCAGCGGATGCTGTTTCAACAGGCGCTGTGGTGCTTTCAGAAGCTGCAA